>CAZGDT010000043.1:0-9681 GCA_964524245.1 uncultured Eubacterium sp.
TTCTTTCCCTGGATATATTTGGGGATAAAATCCATGGGACCCGGACGATACAACGATATCCCCGCTATGATATCTTCCATACTCTGCGGTTTCAATTCTTTCATGAAATTTTTCATACCGGCACTTTCCAGCTGAAATACGCCCTCTGTATGCCCGGCACTAATCATTTCATATACTTCTTCATCTGAATAATTAATATCATGTACATCAAAAGTGCCATTTATTGCATCCTGTATTACAGTCAGCGTACGAAGCCCGAGAAAATCCATTTTCAGAAGTCCCAGTTCCTCCAGTGTCACCATGGTATACTGTGTGGTGATACTGCCGTCAGAAGCTCTGGAGAGCGGAACAAATTCATCCACTGCTTCCGGACTGATAACAACTCCGGCAGCATGAATGGAGGTATGTCTTGGCAGTCCTTCCAGACGGAGGGACATGTCAATCAGCTTCTTCGTCTGTTCATCCGATTCATACATTGCCCGCAGTTCCGGATTTATTTTTAACGCATTCTTTATCGTAATCCCTAATTCCATGGGAATCGCCTTTGCCACTGTATCAACATATGCATACGGCATGTCCAGAACACGTCCTACATCACGAATCACCATACGGGCTGACATGGTTCCGAAAGTTACAATTTGAACGACATGATCTTCTCCATATTTTTGATTCACATAATCGATTACTTCCTGTCGTCTTTCATAACAAAAATCAATGTCAATATCGGGCATCGTAACACGTTCCGGATTCAGAAAACGCTCAAAAAGAAGATTATACTTAATCGGATCAATCAAATCCGTAATGTTAAGCGAATAAGCAACCAGCGATCCTGCTGCCGAACCGCGTCCCGGTCCTACCGGTATTCCATGATCTTTAGCATATTTTATAAAGTCCCATACAATCAGAAAATAGTCAACAAATCCCATGGATGAAATCGTATCAAGCTCATAAGAAAGCCGCTCTTTCAGCTCCGGTGCACGGTCGCCATAACGTGCCACAAGGCCCTTTTCGCACAATTCCCGCAGATAACTTTCTGACGTATAACCTTCCGGCACATTAAAGTGAGGCAATTTGTATTTACCGAATTCTATCTCTACGTGACAACGGTTTGCAATCCTGTGCGTATTTGAAATCGCTTCTTTCGCATAGGGAAAAAGTGCTTCCATCTCTTCTGCCGATTTAAGATAATACTGTCCTCCTTCGTAACGCATACGGTCCTCATCGCTGACTTTTTTTCCTGTCTGTATGCAAAGAAGAATATCATGCGCCTCCACATCGGAATCATAAATGTAATGCACATCATTTGTAGCCGCTAACTCTATGCCAAGTTCCCTGCTTATACGGAGAAGTCCCTGATTTACCGTTTTCTGCTCCGGAATCCCATGGTCCTGTAATTCCAGGAAAAAATTACCCCTGCCAAAAATATCCTGCAGTTTTTGGGCCTCCGCCACGGCCTCTTCATAAAGTCCGCGGCGCAAAAACGAAGGAACGGCACCTGCCAGACAGGCACTTAAGGCAATAATCCCCTCATGATACTGCCGCAACACCTCATAGTCTACCCGTGGCTTATAATAGAATCCCTCCGTAAATCCGCGTGATACAATTTTCATCAGGTTGGCATACCCGGTATTATTTTCTGCCAGCAAAACAAGATGGTGATAACGGCTTTCATTTTCATTGCCGGATTCCCGGTCAAACCGGGAACCGGGTGCTACATAAATCTCACATCCAATCACCGGATTGATTCCTTCTTTTTTTGCGGCACGATAAAAATCAATCACTCCATACATCACGCCATGGTCCGTAATCGCCAGACTGTCCATGCCAAGGTTTTTTGCGCGTTGAACCAATTCTTCAATTTTACTTGAACCATCCAGCAGACTATATTCCGTATGGACGTGTAAATGTGTAAAATCCATGGTTTTCCCCCATTCTTGTATCATAAAAAGCAAAGCCGCCAACGAACCGTTATTTCATGAGTTCGGGCAGCTTTTCTTCCTTTCAGGAATTATCTTTTATTTTCCGATTAGAAAATTTTCCAACTCTTTCATAGCTTCTTCTTCATCTTCGCCTTCAACACTAATCTCCAGATTCTGTCCCTGAACCAATCCCAGTGTCATCATTCCCATTATACTTTTTGCATTTACCGTCATGCTGTCCCGTCGCAGCTCTATGCTGCTCTTAAATCGACTCGCCAGCTGTACCAGCATGGCAATCGGTCTTGCTCCGTCTTCACCTACACTAACATCAATATTCTTCTTTATCATATTTTCCTCCTTGCAGCCGCAGATTCTCTGCAACCTCACTTAACTTTCGCAATCGGTGATTCACCCCCGATTTCCCGATTGGCGGTTCCAACATCTGTCCCAGTTCTTTCAATGTCACTTCCGGATGTTCCAAACGAAGCTTCGCAATCTGAGATAAATTGCCGGATAAATTTCCAAACCCGATTGTGTCATGAATATAGCGGATATCTTCCACCTGCCGGGACGCAGCCGATACTGCTTTCTTAATGTTTGCCGTCTCACAATTCACCTGACGATTGACAGAATTACGTACTCCTTTGAGAATACGCACGTTTTCAAATTCCATCAGCGCTCTGTGCGCACCAATTACATTAAGAAAGTCGACAATAGCTTCGCCTTCTTTCATATACACAACAATATTTTTCTTTCTTTCCACTGTCTTTGCTTCAAGTCCAAAAATCCCCATAATCTCCTGAATCCGCGATGCACGTTCCTTCGTTCCTGCCACCAGTTCTAAATGGTATCCGCTATTGGGATCCGCAACCGAACCACTGACAAGAAATTCTCCTCGCAAAAAAGCACGCTTACAGCACACTCGCTCTATAAGAGCATCCGCCACAGACAATGCACTTTCTTCTACACGGATTGTCTTCATAAATGCCACAGCTTCATAATCATCCAGGATAAACAGTGAATACTGATGATGTCCGCCAACCGACAGTTCCGGCACAATATGAAAGACTCTTTTTATTAACATATAGCATTTTTTGGCGACTGTCAAGTTCTCTGTTGTAATCTTGATTTGATGTTCCCCTTCTTCATTCATGAGAATCTGACCACAGGCAACAAACAAAGCTGACAATTCAGCCAGCTGACAATGCCTTGCTTTATTTATCTGCTCTAACAGTTCTTTCTTTACTTTTCCTGCAAATGACATACACTCCGCAACCGATCCTTCTCTATATCTCTATGTTCCTTTTTACATCCGTATTCCGTATTTTCATATTCAGCATACAAGGCATTCGTCAGGGTAACCGAACGATGTTTTCCTCCTGTACAGCCAATCGCTATTACTAATTGTGTTTTTCCTTCCGCCATATAATTAGGGATAAGAAAATCCAGCATGTCTTTCATTTTATTCCGAAATTCCATCGCCTTTTCTGAACTCATAACATACTCATATACTTCTCTGTCGTTTCCCGTCAGCGGCTTCAGTGCATCCACATAAAACGGGTTAGGCAGGAAGCGGACATCGAATACCAAATCGGCATCCGAAGGAATCCCATATTTAAAACCAAAGGATACAAACGTAAGATAAAAATTACAAAACTTTTCGTCTTCCACAAAAATCCGGTCTATTTCCTGTTTTAATTCACGAATCAGCAATGTTGTAGTATCGATTATATAGTCTGCCTGTCCTTTCAGTTCGGCCAGCAAAGCTCTCTCATCCTCAATTGCACGATCCATTCTTCCACCCTGTGCAAGCGGGTGCATACGCCTTGTTTCTTTATAGCGCTTTACCAACACCTTGGTGGACGCCTCCAAAAAAAGAATTTCAAGAGTATGTCCACTCTCTTTCAGACCCTGCAGCACCCCTGCCGCTTCTTTCAATGACCGGTATCCTGACCGGATATCAATTCCCAATGCCGCACGTTCTATCTGCTCACTGGAATCCTCTGTCAGCTGTATAAATGTAGGCAACAGAGAAACCGGAAGATTGTCCACACAAAAATATCCGTCATCTTCCAATATTTTCATCACTGAACTTTTTCCCGAACCACTCATTCCCGTTACAACAACAAATCTCACGTCTTTTCCTCACTTTCCGTTCTGTCAGAATCCAATCATTCTCACTTCAGGTTCCAATACTACCCCAAATTTCTCTTCCACCTGAGTCTGCACATCCCGAATCAGCCTCACCACATCTTCCGCCGTTGCATGACCGCGATTAATAACAAAACCACAATGTTTCTCCGACACCTGCGCATCTCCTACCCTGTACCCGCGCAAGCCGGCATCTTCTATAAGTTTTCCGGCAAAAAAGCCTTCCGGCCGCTTAAATGTGCTTCCGGCACTTGGATATTCCAGTGGCTGCTTTTCCCGGCGTTTTCCATTTAATTCCTTCATCTTCTCCTGAATCAATCCGGTGTCTCCATGTGAAAAAGCAAACTCTCCTTCCAGGACAAAACACCCCTGTTTTTGGATAATACTGGTTCGATATCCCAACTCCATCTCGTCTTTCTGCAAAATCCGCACATTCCCATCCGGTGTCAGAACTTTCGCACGAACAAGACAATCCCTCATCTCTCCACCATAGGCACCGGCATTCATTGTAATCCCGCCTCCCAGTGTCCCCGGAATTCCGGCTGCAAATTCAAATCCGGACAGTCCGGCCTGTGCAAGTTCAGACGCCATCTTTGCCAACGAAATACCTGCTTGTGCCGTAACTTTTCCTTCTTCGGAAATATGGATGTTCTCCATCCCTTTCCCTATTTCAATAACAACTCCGTCAAATCCTCTGTCAGGAAAAAGCACATTGCTTCCTTTCCCGATAACACAACAGGGAAGTCCTTTTTCACCGGCATACTGCAATGCCTCTTTTACTTCCTCTTCTTTTTCCGGCACCAAATAGTATCTTGCCGGTCCGCCAATGCGAAATGTCGTATGCGTTTTCAACGGTTCCCATTCCCATCGAATCATGACCTTTGTCTCCTTTATTATTTGAAAAGAACCATTCGCACGGCACCATAAATGCCGGCATCATTTCCGAGTTCTGCCAGATGAAACTTCTTATCTTTCAAAGCAAACATGACATTTGCATTATAATACTTTTCTACAACATCCAAAATCATCTGACCGGCTGCCGACACCCCGCCTCCGATTACAAAAGCCTCCGGATCCGCCACATGAGCCACATTGCTAAGCGCCAGTCCCAGATATTTTCCAAATTCTTCAACCACTTCCAGGCAATATGCATCTCCTGCTTTCGCCCCGTCAAAAACCGCTTTCGCCGTAATTTCGCACTCGTTGAGACACGAATCTTTACGAAGATTCTTTTTTGCCATGTTAACAATCCCGGTCGCAGAAGCATATTGTTCAAGGCAGCCGCAATTGCCACATCCGCACACGGCTGTCTCGTTGGGATTAACTTTCGTATGTCCAATCTCGCCGGCAGCACCCTTACTTCCTGTCAGTATTTTCCCCTGTAAAATGATGCCGCCTCCAACACCGGTTCCCAACGTTACCATAACAATACTGTCATAACCTCTTCCACCGCCGCGCCACATTTCACCCAGCGCAGCCACATTGGCGTCGTTACCGACTTTTACATTACCGACTCCCGTCAGATCGGCCAGCTTATTGGAAACTGAAAAAACATCCCATCCAAGATTGGCACACTTCAGCACGGTACCGTCATCTGTTACCGGTCCCGGAATTCCAACTCCGATTCCTTTTATATTTCCGGGAAATGTTTTTCTTTTTTCTTCCATACTGTCCACAATATCTGATAAAATGTGTATCCCGTTTTCTTCAAGTCTGGTAGGTATTTCCCACTTATCCAAAAGCTCTCCCGTGTCTGAGAACATTCCCATCTTTACCGTCGTTCCTCCCACATCCACACCTACATAATATTGAGCCATGATTCCCTCCATTCTATGAATTTCCAAAATTATTACTTGTTACCCGGTTATACAATTCCCTGGCGGCATTATATCCCATCTTCTTCTGGCGATAATTCACAGCCGCTGACTCACAGATAATCGCCACATTTCGTCCCGGTCGAATCGGAATGGAATGACATACCACCTTGTTCCCCAGATATTCAATGTATTGTTCTTCCAACCCCATCCGGTCGTATTCCTGTTCTTTGTTCCACTCTTCCAGTTTTATCACTAAATCAATGGATTGGGTATTTAATACGCTTTCCACACCAAACAGCGTCTTGGCATCAATGATTCCTATGCCTCGAAGTTCGATAAAATGTCTTGTGATATCCGGTGCCGACCCGATCAGCGTTTCGTCGCTAACCTTTTTTATCTCTACCACGTCATCTGACACCAGACGGTGTCCCCTGTGAATCAGCTCCAGCGCCACTTCACTTTTTCCAATTCCGCTTTCTCCGGTAATCAGAACACCCTCTCCATAAATGTCTACCAGCACACCGTGAATGCTGATTCTGGGAGCCAGCTCAACTTTCAGCCAGCGGGTCACTTCTGAAGAAAAACCTGATGTATCTGCCTTTGACTGCAGAATCGGAATCTGATACTCCGTGGCCAGTGCAAGAAACTCTTCCGGAACAGGCAAATCCCGGCAAAAAACAATTCCGGGAACCCTGTAGGAAAGAATCTTTCCCATCATCTCTGCGCTTTTTTCAATCCCCTGTTTCTCCATATATGTGTGCTCCACCTGTCCGATTATCTGTATCCGGTGATGATCAAAATAATCAAAAAAGCCTGCCAGCTGCAACGCCGGCCGATTGATATCTGCCTGCGTAATCTCAATCGTCGACACATCCACATCCGGTGTCAGATTCTTAACATTCATTTTTTCAATAAATTTTTCCAGCGATACGGTATACATCGTTTTCCTTCCTTTCTTCATACTCTATTCCGATAATATCATATCAGGTATTCTTTTGCAATAAATCATCTTGACAAAACCCTGTCTTTCGTACTAGAGTGTTCTTAGAAAATATACCCAAAGGAGACTGTTACTATGAGTGAAGAATGTACCCATGACTGCTCCAGTTGCAGCAGCAACTGTTCATCAAGAGACCCTAAAAGTTTTTTGGAAGCACCGCATCCAAACAGCAAAATCGGAAAAGTAATCGGGATTGTAAGCGGCAAGGGAGGAGTCGGCAAATCCATGGTTACCGATCTTTTGACGGTAGAATTTGCCAGACGCGGTTATCATTGCGGAATTCTGGATGCCGACATCACGGGTCCCTCCGTTCCAAAAGCTTTCGGCGTTACGGAAAAAGCCCGTGGCAACGAAACAACCATTTTCCCGGTAAAAACAAAAAAATACGGCATTGACATCATGTCCATCAATCTTCTTTTGGAGGATGAAACAGACCCTGTTGTGTGGCGCGGCCCGGTCATCGGCGGAACCGTTAAACAGTTCTGGACAGATACTCTTTGGGATAACGTCGATTATCTTTTTGTTGACATGCCTCCCGGAACGGGCGATGTTGCGCTGACTGTATTCCAAAACATTCCTGTTGACGGCATTGTTGTTGTGACAAGCCCGCAGGATCTTGTTTCCATGATTGTCGGGAAAGCAATAAAAATGGCAGAATTAATGAATATACCGGTTCTTGGTCTTGTTGAAAATATGAGCTACGCCCAATGTCCTGACTGCGGAAAGAAAATTCATGTATTCGGGGAAAGTCATATTGCCGACGTGGCTGCTCAATATCACATCCCGGTTCTTGCACAGATGCCAATCAATACAGATCTGGCAGCCGCCTGTGACAGCGGCACGGTAGAAGATTTAGAATGCTCCTATCTGCGTGATGCCGCCATGGTTATTGAAAGAGGAACTACACAATGAACACGAAAATCTGCTATATATTTGGAGCCGGCGAGTACACGCCCTGTCAGATTGAGCTGACAGGGGATGACATTGTAATTGCTGCTGACGGCGGATTTGACTTTTTAGAAAAAGTCGGATTACGCGCTGATTATGTGTTGGGAGATTTTGATTCTGTCGAATCTCCCAATCTTCCTTCTGACTGCATCCGCTATCCTAAGAAAAAAAATGATACCGACATGATGTTGGCAATCAAATTGGGTCTGGATAAGGGATATACTGAATTCCGTATATATGGTGGACTTGGCGGACGTCTTGACCACACCCTTGGCAACATTCAGGCTCTGACTTATCTTGCACGTCAGGGTGCTGCAGGAACCCTGGTAGGAGATGATTATTCTCTTCGTGTAGTAACGGATGGTGCCATCACTTTCAGTAAAAATCTTTCGGAAAATCGTCCCGGCAATTTATGTTCCGTCTTTTCACTCAGCGACATCTGCGTAAATGTTGTCATCCGGGGATTGGAATATGAATTAGAGGGAACGACTCTTACGAATTCGTCCCCCCTGGGTATCAGTAATGAGTTTACCGGGCACAAAGGAATCATCAGCGTTCAAAAAGGTACGTTAGCCGTACTATGGAAGCACTAAATGCCAAGTTTCACGGATACGATTTTATCAATGGGAGAATCACTTTTCCCTTTACCGTCTGTGCCTTCAAGATATGTTGTAGCTGCCGACTCAAAAATCATGTAGACTTCATCGCCCACCATCTCTACCTCTTCCACCATCGGCGGCAGCGATACTGCCAGTTCCAAATCTCCCAGCATGAATGGGTCCGTAACACTTGCCGAATCATATACCTGCAATTCAGAGACAAACCTCTTCTTTGTATTATTCCGCCCATATGAACAACTGAACACCGCCTTACCCTCAGCGAATGTAATTCCCTGAACATAATTGGGAATCCCACGGAAAAGAACATTACCCCTTTCTCCAAGAATCAATTTACCTTCGAGAATCTGCTCTGTCGGTTCTTTCTCTGTTCCCGAAGCTTCTGTTCGGTGAATCTCCAGGCTCAGGGTGTCTCCTTCACTGCACTTCTCCATAATTTCTTCAAACTGCATAGCGCCTGTGATTACATTATCATTGACTTTATATATAATATCGCCTTTTTGTAATTTTTTATCTGCTTTTGTTTCTCCTTTAAGGGAAAGTTTTATTTGCGAGGAAGCATATACGGAAACCACTTCCACTGCCGTCCCGGACACCGCCCCCTCCGACGTCCCCGTCACAGTCACTTCCTTCGTCTTTATTCCCAAATAATCTTCTTCTGCCGGATTAACGACAATTCTAACAGGCTTCAGACTGTTTTCTTTTGCATCGTATTTGTAAGCATACATTCTTGGAGAATCCGTGTCATCTCCGTCTGTTTCCTCTTCCGTTTCTTCGTCCGCCGCACTTCCCGGGACATCTCCTTTGCTGAACTGTGCCACCCATAAATAACCATCTTTCTCATTATATGCTATCGTAGACGGCTTGGCAGAAATCTGATGAAGTTCAACACTGCCCGATGTCGTATACTCTTTTTTCCCCGCAGCATACTTCACAAGATCCGTATATTTGATGCGTTCCAGTGAATAAAGCCCCGTTTTTTTATCTTTCTTGGAATGACAAACCCAGATATTTTTATTCTTCACATCATAGGTAATACCGCCAACATGCGTTTTCTGATCTTTCAAAACGAGTGTTTTTAAAAATTCACCTGTCTTATTGTTATAAATAAAAATACAGCTGTTATGGATGCCATCCATACAATATGCCGTCGTCAGCATATAATTACCGGCTATACATATCCCCTGTGGGCAGAGATTGTTGCACTGAATGTAGTCTTTTGTCCAGTC
>CAZGDT010000044.1:0-485 GCA_964524245.1 uncultured Eubacterium sp.
TTTTTGCGTTGCTTTCTCTGTCAACTGCAAAGGCAAACAATACTCTGGCGGAGAAATCGGTGAATGCGGTAAGCGGATTCTATCAGGCGGATACGCAGGCAGAAGAGATATTGGCACAAATCCGGCAGCAGCAGACACCCCCCGGCGTAGTCAGGGATGGGAACCGCTATTATTACTCCTGTCCGATAGATAAAAATCAGCAGTTAGCCGTAGAGATCGAGTGCACGGAAGATTCTTCCCATCGTATAACGGATTATAGGATTTTGAAGTGGAAAAAGGAATATATCGGCGAATGGAAGCCGGATGAAAAGATAGAAGTCTGGGATGGCATGGAAGAAATGCTTCCGGATTCGTGAAAGGAGTTTCGTATGAGAGGATTGGAGGAAGTACTGCAAAAGGCAGTAAGTGATAACGCTTCTGATATTTTTATCGTGGCAGGTGGTTTTTTGAGTTACAAAGTAGACGGTGAGATTCGTCCAATGGAT
>CAZGDT010000044.1:495-9372 GCA_964524245.1 uncultured Eubacterium sp.
TTGCAAAATTAACACCGGCAGATACAGAGGCATTTATCGATGATATTTACCGGTTTTCCAACCGTTCAAAGGAGCATTTTATAGAAGAAGGGGACGACGATTTTTCTTTTGCCATGGAGAATCTTGCGCGTTTTCGTGTTAATACTTATTTTCAAAGGGGTTCCCAGGCGACGGTAATTCGAATTGTCGCATTCAGTATTCCGGATTATCACGAACTTGGAATACCGGATGACATCATAAATCTCTCGAAACTGCAGCATGGTCTGATTATTATATCCGGCACGGCCGGGAGCGGAAAATCAACGACACAGGCATGTATTATAGACGCAATTAACGAACAGAGAGAGGCACATATTGTGACATTGGAGGATCCTATCGAATATCTCCATCGTAACAAAAAATCGCTTATCAGCCAGCGTGAGATTGCCATCGATACGGAAAATTACCTGACCGGCCTTCGTGCCTGTCTGAGACAGGCTCCCGATGTAATTCTTCTGGGTGAAATGCGCGACGCTGAGACAATCCGCACGGCGATGACGGCGGCAGAAACAGGACATTTGGTGATTGCTACTCTTCATACAAAAGGTGCCGTGAATACCATTGACCGAATCGTGGACTCCTTTCCTGCTGACCAGCAGGATCAGATTAAGATTCAGTTGTCGCTGGTACTTGAATGTATCGTATCCCAGCAGCTTTTACAGAGAAAAAGCGGTGGTATGATTCCGGCAGTTGAGGTTATGAAGACAACACCGGCAATCAGTAATATGATTCGTGACAGCAAGAACTATCAGATCGATAATGTAATCCAGACTTCATCAAATCTTGGGATGATGTCGATGGATCAGTATATACTGAAGCTGTATCAGGACGGTGAAATTACGGAAGAGACAGCGCTTTTGTCTGCGATTAATCCGGAACAGCTGAAGAGAAAGCTGACGAGATAATGTTTACAGGTCTGTGGCCGCCGGGAAAGGGAGAACCAGGCGGACAGAAAAAACATGATTTTGGGTGTCAAATTCTATGACACCCTTATTTTTTTCCACAATCAGCGTGGCAGATTTTGTTCCGATTCCGGCACCTGCATGTTTGGTTGAATCAAGACGGTTATTATGAAATACCGGTTCTATTTCATAGTTGTTTTCGATGAGGGCAATAATTTTGTCTTTTTGAGATTGCAGTTGAATTTTTATATAAGCATCGGATTTGACAAGACTTGCAGCTTCATATGCATTCTCCAAAAGATTTCCAAAAAGAATGGAAAAGTCAGTATCCGCTATGGGAATATCGGCGGGAAGATCAGCGAGACATTCAAAGGCAATTGAGTCCTCGTTACATCTTGCTTTGTAGTATTGAAAAAGAGCATCGGCAAGCATATGGCGGCAGAGCATGATACGTTCGCTTCGTTCTCGGGAATCCACGTATTGGTTCAGATATTCAAGAGATTTTTCTATTTTGTTTTGCTGAAGATAAGAAAGAAGCGTCTGCAGATGGTGACGATGGTCATGCCGCAGGCGAATGGATTCGTCAATGCGGTCATTCAGTTCCATGTAATGCGTTTTCTGAATTTCAATCTGTCTTGTGAGGGCATGAGTTTCCTCCCGGAGTAACAGCCGGGAACGGTACGCATCAGTCATCTCTTTCGACAATTCACAGGCAATGGAAATGACAAGGAAAAAGGCTCCGATTTCCTGAAACCATCCACCGTAGATTGGTTCGTAATCAGAGTATATGCGGTCTGTAATAAGAGAACAGGCGAAAAGAACCGTGCCGACGAGAAGAACCGGTGAAGCAGCAACAGAATAGCGATAAGCGTAACAGGCCTGTGCAAGGAGAATAACGGAGCAGGACGCCTTGAAGAGAAAAATAAACAGTGAATAGAAGGAGGCAAAGCGGGCATTTTCACTGAAAAGAAGGCAAAATAACAGAGCGACAAGTGAGGATAAAAGAAAGAAAACGGTTTCCATGCAGAGGATTTTTTTTGACAGCTTTAATATTTTTCCCTGAAGTAGCAGGATAAGAGGATACATGGCGGTCAGGCAGAACAGCTCAAGCGGATACCATGGCCATGCGGAAAAGGTTCCGTACGAGAACAGAATCGGATACAGGGACGAAATAAAAAGGATGCCGCACAAAATAGCAAAAAGGCCGGCATTTTTGTGTTTCAGTCTGCAGGCAAAAAACAGAGAGAATAAACCGGACAGGAGTATAACAGTCAGAGAAATACCGGAATGCAGAATGCGGATTGAATTATATTTTTCCACGGCAGACAGGTGTCCGAAGGCAGGCGGATATACCATGCCGCTGTATATGTGGGAATAATTAGTAACGGCAATTGTAATGTGGAGGGTTCCGCCGGCGGTAAAAGCAAGCATTTTGCTGCCGATTTTGTCTTTGTAAAAGCGTGGAGAAGGATTTCCCTGGCTCCACATTTCTTCGTCGTTGAGCCAGAGCGTGTAGGCAGAAAAAATCTCAGGAAGATAAAGTGCATAGGTGGAAGGAGATTCCGGAAGGGAAACCGTTAGCCGATAGGTGGTACTTCCCTGGGGAGAATGAGATGTGTCACCGTAGCTGAAATTCGCATAAGAACCAAGAGTGAAATAGCGGCTCTCCGGCACATTTCCTGTTGTAAAGTCTTTTGGTGTAAGAAGTGCTTCCGGGAAACAGGCCCATTGATGGGAAAGGAAGAGAGGCGTATCGGAATTTAAGTCTTCTTCAGACAGCATCAAAACGCCGCCAATCGGCTGTACCGTGTTGCTTTGATATTTATTGTTACAATAATATAAGGTGTGAGCGAAGAAAAAAAACAGAAGAATGGAGAAGATAAGTGCAAGCAGGGTATGGATGTGACGTGATTTCATATCAGGTTCTCCCTTTCTTTTTGATTAATGCGAAACTCCCTGTAGAGAACAGCAGAATACCGGAAATGACCGCTGAAATAAATGTAGTATAATTCTTTTTCTCCGGTGTCCTGCCTGCCTGCTGCTTAAATTCGTAATTTCCTGTTTCATCAATATAGAGGGTTTCATTCGAGTTTTTTTGCGTCAATCGGCTGCCGGGGATTGACTTCAGTGTTTTATTTGCACAGGTAACGGTCACCGTTGGAGACTTTCTGGTATTTGAAGTCACGGTAACGGAAAGGACCTCATTATCCGCAGGTTTTAATGAGAGCAGATAATTGGTGGGAATTTCCAATGTTGTACCGTTTTGGTCAAAAGGTATAAAATTTGGATTGGACTCCGCCATCAGCCGCAGCCGCTTTCCGCTAACGGATGTCGTGTTAGTGCTTTTTTCTTCTGTGACAGTGTTTGCGGATGACGTCTTTTTCTCCTGGCAGGCAGCAGAAGATGCGGTAGCTGCAGGTGTAGGAGTTGCCTTTGTTACCTGCCGGATGGTTTCCTCCTGGTAAGAGGAAAAATCACCGCCATCCCGGTCCCCTTCAAGTGGCGTACTTATAATCAGACCATTTTGCTTTTTCACGCAGATGAAGTTGGAACTCATTTCTTCATTTTCAAATTTTAAATAGTAATAATTATTATCAGAAAAGAATTCAGAAGAAATGACTATGGCATCCGGTGTCGGATTGATAAGAGGGGAAGCGGTTGATTCAACCCAGTTTATTTCTTTCAACTCTTTGGCGGAAAGAGGTTTGTCTGATTGGCAGCAGAATGTTCTAATGGTGCGGTAATTATCAAAAGAGTACAGATAGCGAAAAACCGTTTGATAATCGGATGTGTAGGTTAGAAAAACTTCGAATTCTTCCGGATCTGAAATGCAGACCGGTATGGTATAGTGGTCCGTATAGTGTTCGGCCAGAATATAATGCTCTTTATCATAAATTAAGTCAAGTGAAAGCTCATAATGTCCCTTTTCCAATGTATTGACATTAGAAGAGTCAAACTGCATGGTGATGCCGGTGATTGCGTCTTCTTTTGTGCATACAGCGGTTAATTCACATTCAGAGAAAAATTCAATATCTTCTTTAAGAAGGTCAGAACCGCAGGGATACATAAGAGATGATGTATAGAGATCGAAATCGTAAATGACATCAATTATTTTCTTCTCCGTAGAAGCTTTGGAAAGGATTTTATCTGACAGCAGAGTGGAACAAAACGCGAGAACAATAAAAAAAACAAAGTACGTTTTTTGGCTCATGAAAAATCACTCCTTTCCCGGTTCCTGATTGAGATTATAATCTAAAAAATGTTTTTTTGCGTCCGTCATTTTTCGCCGGCTGATGGGAACCATTTCACCATTATCCAGAAAAAAATATCCCTTTTCCATGTGTGATACATGTTCCAGATTGACAACGATTCCTTTTGACGGACTGTAAAAACGGGAATCACTTAAAAGGGGCTCGATTGTTTTCTTGAAGTTAACAGCGGAAGACTGTTTGAGAAGTTCATTCTGCAGATGAATCTCCGTAGTCCGCATAACGGAAGAGGCATAGTATATGGCAGAATAGGAAATGCGCAAAGGAATCCGGTCAACCATGAGAGAAAGCCGGCGAGTAGCGTTTTGAAATTTTTTCAAAAAAGGAGTAAGCGTTTCTTTGCATTTGTCATATGTCAAAGGTTTCAACAGATAGCGGAAAGCGCCTACTTCATATCCTTCTAAAGCATAATCCTGACTGGTAGTCAAAAAAATAATGGCAGCTTCGGGATTCAATTGTGAGAGCCTGTGAGCGGTTTCCATGCCATTCATGTGAGGCATAAAAATATCTAAAAATACGAGGTCATGGGACTGACTGTTCAGAGACGATAAAAAGGCTTCGCCGGAATCGTATTTCTGAATTGTTGTGTCGATTCCCACAAAGCTGAAAAACCGTACCAATAATTTCTGTAACAGAAGTAAATCCGAGTCTTTGTCATCCACAATCGCAATATTCATTGCAGCCTCCATAAATTCCCATAATATCTGATATTATACGACATGCAAATTATAACAAATGGAAGAAAGGGGGGCAAGTAATTTTTTTAAGCAATTTTTCTTTTTATTTTACAATTTTGCAAAGTAACTTGCTATTTCGCCCATGTTCGTTAAAATGGAGTACAAAATTTAGAACTGGGGGATTTATATGAGGAAAAGTAAAAGGTTATTAACAAAGACAGCTGCATTTTTGTTGATTGTCGGTATGAGTGTTTCGCTGGGAGGATGTGCGGACGGTGGAACGAAAGAAGGTGAAAAGGAAGCAGATTATGGCAAAGAGGATACATGGGCGATATATTGGTATTTATGCGGCAGCGATTTAGAAAGCGGTGTCGGGGCTGCTACTGCTGACTTGCAGGAGATGCTGCAGGTTAAGCTTCCGGATAATGTCAAGGTTATTATTCAGACCGGTGGTGCCTCAAAATGGCAGAATGAACAGGTGAAAGCAGATCGGATTCAGCGTTATGAATACAGTGGCGAGACGCTGCAGTTAAAGGATGAAACCGAACAGGCCAATATGGGAGATGAAGAAACACTAAAGGGTTTTTTAACATATACGGAGAAAAATTATCAGGCGGATCACAAAATGCTTCTGTTCTGGAATCATGGGGGAGGAAGTGTAAGCGGTGTGGCGTTTGATGAAAATTATGCTTCGGATTCCCTTACACTGGATGAGATGTATCAGGTTATGAAGGATGTGTATGGTGAGAAGAAGCCGTTCGAAGTGGTTGGATTTGATACATGTCTGATGGCTACTTTGGATACGGCTAATGCATTTAAAAACTATGCATCTTACATGGTTGCCTCTGAGGAGACTGAGCCGGGGAACGGTTGGCAATATAATGGCTGGCTTGCAAAGCTCGCTGCCGATCCCGGCATGAATGGAGAGGAGCTCGGTAAAGAGATTTGTGACAGTTTTGCTAATGGCTGTAAGGAATGTGGAACAGATAATGAAATTACCCTGTCTGTAACAGATCTGTCCAAAACGGATGCCGTAATCGGGGCATTAAAAAATATGGGAAAAGTGGTATTGAAGAAAGCAGAGAAAGATTCTTCCGTTTGTGCCGAATTTGCAAGGAGTGCAATAAAAGCAGAAAATTATGGCGGCAATAATGACAAAGAAGGGTATACCAATATGGTAGATCTCGGAAGTCTTGCAGAAAATGCAGAAGACCTGATAGGAGACAGCAAAACAGAAATTGAGAAAGCACTTTCCGAGGCTGTTGTGTACAAAATCAATGGAAAATACCGAGCTCATGCAAGCGGGTTGTCGGTGTACTATTCTTATAATGGAGATAAAGAGGCTGCAGGAAAATATAATCAGATTGCGGCAGAAGATATTTATTCTGCTTTTGTGAATTATTCAATCGGAGCAGAAGTTTCCCCCGAATCACTCAATGAGGCAGGTATCGGAGAAGTTCAGGAAGTGTCAGGATTTCAGGGGGAGTTACCGATTTCAATTAACGAAGAGGACTATATTCAGTTAAATATCCGGCCGGATGAACTGGACAGTGTGCAGAGTGTTGCTTTCAATCTGGCTTATATGAGTGATGATGAGGATGCCATTATTCTGCTTGGTTCCGATAACGATTTGGAATTTGATTGGGAGAATGGAATTTTTCAGGATAATTTTCAGGGACTTTGGGGCTCTGTTAATGGTACGCTGTGTTATATGGAATTGGTTTATGAAGGGGAGGATTATAATCTGTATTCCGTGCCAATTAAGCTCAATAAAAAAGAGTGTTATATGAGTGTGGCGTACGATTATAAGGAAAAGGCTTATTATATTCTGGGTGCCACATCCGGTGTGGATAATTCCGGTCAGGCAGGAAAAGATCTTACACCGATTAAGGAGGGAGATACGGTATCTTTTCTATATTACGGCCAGTCTTTGGAGAAGGAGGCAGAGATTGAAACGGTAGAAAGTGATTCGTTCAAATGGAAAGAAAAATATGCGTTTCAGGATATGGAATTACCGGATGGGAAATATGCTTTTCTTTTTGAGGTTACGGATGTGTTTGGCAAAAAAACCATATCAGATGTGTCGTACCTGTCTTATCATGATGGTGAAATCGTGCCGGAAGTTTAGATTTATACCGTTTCTGCATTTTTTTCGCCGTTTTGACAAAGTCCGTATAATTTAGAAATAAAATGTGATATTTTGGTGGCATGAAATCTTTTTGAGGGGGTTAATTATGCGGATTGCGATTTGTGATAAGGTCAGTGAAGACCGTTCGCAATGGAAACATTTTCTTATGCTGTATTTTGGAGAAAATTATAAAATAGACATAGTGGAATTTGATTCTGTTGACGGAGCGTTGTCTGAAATGAATCGTATCCGACCGGATTTTATAATCCTTGATCTTCACATGGAAAAGATGGATGAACCAGAAGTGGTGAAACTGCTTCAGGAAAGGGATTACAGCATAAAAATAATTGCTACTGCTTCCTCCGGGCGATACGCCGTGGACGCTTTTCGGATTTATGCGGATGGCTTTGTGTGCAAGCCTCTGACAATGACGGGAATCACAGAAGTATTGAATCGTTTCAAAAGAATTTTTTTTCGGCATCAAAAGAAGCTTTCTCTTATGATTGAGAGAACGATGAGGGATATATTGCTGGAAGATATTGTGTATATGGAAGTTTGCGGACATTCGACGCTGATTCATACGACCTGTGGGGATTTCAGAGCCAGTGACTCATTAACCGGAGTTAAAAAGAAAATGGATGGAAATGAAATGTTTATTTCCTGTGGAAAAAGCTATTATGTTCATTTGAAGTATGTAGCGGATGTATCCCGTAAGGAGATTGTTTTAAGAGGGGGTGAACAGATTTACATACCGATTCGTCTGCAAAAAGACGTCTCAAAAAAAGTAAGGGATTATTTTGAAAAAAGAAATATTAACGATTAAAAAATTGGAGGAAAAACGAAAATGAAAAAGAAAATGTTATGTATGGTACTTGCTGTTGTTATGGTGTTTAGTTTAGTTGGTTGTGGGGAAATTTCTTATGATGATATCAAAGGGGATTGGACAACAACGAAGATTAGTGGGATGACTCCGGAAGAATATGCATCGGCTCTTGGTGTTACGGTTGCTCAGGTTGCGGTGAATATCACGATTTCCGATGATGACAAAATCACGTTTACCAATGCGACCAGTTCAGAAAAAATGGATTATGAGAGACGTTCCAACGGGATTGAAGTAAAGCAGGAAGGAAAGGACGAGATTTTTGTATCCATGGCATATGATGAGGAAAAGAAGACATTAACATACAAGGTAAAGGTTGAAAATGGTGAGCTTGAATATGTATTGGAAAAGGGAACAACCGACTTAACGATACAGCAGGCTCCGGCTGAAGAGACTCCGACGGAACAGGTTCCGACGGAAGAAGCTACCGGTGCTGTGCAATAAAGGAAAAACGAGTATGAAAATTCGGGAAAGGCGCTTGCTGTCAATACCGGTTATTCTGGTGTTGGCAGTATTTCCCCTCGTAATTGGCAGGGTAAATGTACGAACATACACGGAAAATGAGACTTGGCTTCCGAAAGCTGTATGGGAATCCGATTTCTTCCTGTGTGGGAAAATGGTTACCCTGTCAATTTGCTGTTTTTTTATGCTTTTTTTGTTAGTGCGGCATATGCGCAGGGGTGGTGTGGCAGGCAGAGGGTATTTTCTCTTTCTTGCAGGGTACGGTGTGTTGGTACTTGTGTCGGCACTGATGTCGAAACGGGTGTGGCTGAGTCTGCGTGGGATGAGCGGAAGTCTGCAGGGAGCATGGGCGGTCTTCGCTTATTTAATCGTATTTTTTTACAGCTTTTGGTGGGCGCGATATGAAAAAAATTTCCGGTCATTAACCTGCATGTTGGGATTTGGTATCGGGATTCTCGGGCTGATTGGCATATCGCAGTTGTTTGGATTTGATATACTATCGCATGGAATTGTCCGGGAA
>CAZGDT010000045.1:0-7699 GCA_964524245.1 uncultured Eubacterium sp.
AGTCAGAGGAAACGATACAGAAATACCATTCGGATTTTCGTTTTCTTGTCCGTTACCTTTCGTGTCACAACGACCGAAAGAAACTGGATGAGTTTTTCCGAACGACAGAGTTTTGTCTGGATCACCCTGAGGCATTTTTAGACTGGCTGTCCGCCGTGACAAGCGATACGAGATACCGAAAGGCAAAGGAACTGATTGAAAAAGAAGAAGAGGGCAAAGGAGGAAGAATCAATATGTGTGTATTGTTGGATATGTATGAGGAACGAGGGGAGAAACGAGGAGAAGAACGTGGTTTGCAGAGAGGTTTGCTTAGAGGTCGTCAGGAAGGGAGAAGTGAAGGTCTGCGGGAAGGCAGAAGCGAAGGATTGCGGGAAGGCAGAACTCAGGGAATCCGTGACATAATCAAAATGATGTTTCAGCGGAATTATTCGCCGGAAGAGATAAGCGCATGTACCGGCGAGGACATTTCCTATGTAAAGGAAATCGAGCGGGAAGTGTAATCTGATGGAAGACAATATCGACGGCAGTTATTTGTAAAGTGAAAAATATACGACTACCATTTGGGAAATTTGCGTTTGGTGGAGAAATGGTGTATAATCTCCTGGTACGAGAGGAGGAATTGATTTGGATAATCAGTCAATGATGGAACTGGGAGAAGAACTGAATGAAAAATTTAATGATTTGGTAGACTACTGTATGGTATCAGGAGCCATTGATTTGGATTTGTATAGTGAGTATGATGTAAAACGCGGACTGCGTGATGCCAATGGAAAGGGCGTTCTGACGGGGTTGACAGAGATTTCGGATGTCAGAGGGCATCGCTCCGTAAAGGGAAGAAAAGTTCCCTGTGAGGGGGAGTTGTATTATCAGGGGTACAATGTTATGGAACTGGTGGAGAGTTTTGCAAACCGCCGGTTTGCGTTTGAGGAAACCACATATTTGCTTTTGTTTGGCGAGCTTCCGTCCGGCGAACAGCTTCACAATTTCGAGGATGTGCTGACCAGTCTTCAGGAGCTGTCCGGACAGTTTGTCCGTGATGTAATTATGAAGGCGCCAAGTGCAAATATAATGAATGCACTGCAAAAGAGTGTGTTGACGTTATATTCTTATGATGAAAATCCGGATGATATTTCCGTATCAAACGTGTTACGGCAGTCTCTGCAGTTAATAGGGAAAATACCGTTGATTGCAGTATATGCGTATCTGTCTTATCGTCATTTTGGGTTTGATGATAATTTATATATTCGTACGCCGGATAAAAATCTGTCAACAGCAGAAAATATATTACAGATGGTGCGCCAGGACGGAAAGTTTACGGAACTGGAGGCGAAAGTTCTGGATATTGCCCTTGTACTCCATGCAGAGCATGGTGGTGGTAATAATTCAACATTTACGAATCATGTTGTAACTTCGTCCGGAACGGATACCTATTCAGCAATTTCGGCGTCCATTGCTTCATTAAAAGGTCCGCGTCACGGAGGTGCCAATTTGAAAGTGCTGCAAATGTTTGACGATATTAAGGAACATTGTGAAAACTGGAATGATGTGGCGCAAGTGGAATGTTACCTGAAGAAAATATTGAATCAGGAAGCTTTTGATAAATCCGGTCTGATTTACGGAATGGGCCATGCTGTTTATACGCTATCAGACCCGCGTGCCGTTATAATGAAGCGGTATGCAGAAAAGCTGGCGGAAGAAAAAGGGAAAATGGATGAATTCCGATTATACGAAACAGTGGAAGAAGTATCGAAGAAACTGATTATGGAAGCGCATTTGCGATATAAGCCGGTTTGTGCCAACGTGGATTTTTACAGCGGATTTATTTACAGTATGCTGGGGATTCCGAGAGAACTTTTCACTCCGATGTTTGCAATTGCACGTATTTCCGGATGGAGCGCCCATCGCTTAGAAGAACTTGTAAACAGAGGAAAGATTATCCGGCCGGCTTACAAATATGTGGGAAAACACATGGAATTTCATGAAATAGAAGAGAGATAGATAACAGGTGAAAAAATGGAAAAACATATGTTGTTTTTTGACATTGATGGAACTCTTTTAGATGAAAAAGAAGGAATTGTACCTGCGAGTACGGTTCGTGCCCTTCATCGGGCGAAAGAATTGGGACACTTAATTTTTTTGTGCACGGGACGCTGCAGGGCGATTTGGCCGAAAGAAATTTTGAAAATAGGATTTGACGGAGTGGTAGGAGGATGTGGTACCAACATATACTATCATGGGAAGGAACTTTTTCATGCCACTCTGGATGCGTCTCTTCAAAAAGAGATAGCGAAAGATTTGTCCGCATTTCATATAGACGGTGTACTGGAGGGACAGACGGAGGCCTATTTTCGTAAAGATTACTGGATGCCCGTCGTAAAGTCGATATTTGAGGAAAATGGCACATTTTCGACAGAATGTCAGCTGTTTTGGGAAGAGGCAGAACTAAGCTTTGACAAGATGGCACTTTGGTTTGATGAAAGCAGTGATATGACCTCTTTTCGGGAAAAATATCAAAACCGTTTTGATTTTATTTTGAGAGATCCGACTTTTTATGAGGTTGTGCCAAAGGGATGCTCGAAGGCGACAGGGATTGAATTCCTTTGCAGGTATCTGGGTATCGACCGGTCATGCACCGTGGGCGTGGGTGATAGTACAAATGATTTGCCAATGCTTGATTATACGGCGATCAGCATTGCGATGGGAAGCGGTAATCCGGATATTTTCCCTTTTGTGGATTATGTGACGGATTCCGTTATGGAAGATGGAATTGAAAAAGCTTTGAAGCATTATCATTTGATATAACCGAGATGGGAGGATGACATGAAATTAGGTAAGATATTGGAAAATGTTACGTATGAGCTGCTGCAGGGGTCGCTTGATGCAGAAGTATCGGATCTTGCATATGATTCCCGTAAAATAAAAAGCGGGATGCTTTTTGTGGCAATTGACGGAACGGTGACGGATGGTCATAAATTCATACCGGATGTAGTGAAAAAAGGTGCTTCCGTGCTTGTGGTCGAAAAAGAGATTTCCATGCCGGATTCATCCGTGACGGTGATTCGCGTGAAGAATGGGCGATTGGCTTTGAGCCATATGTCACAGGCTTATTTTGATTATCCTGCGAAAAAAATGATTTCAATCGGAATTACGGGAACAAAGGGTAAATCCACAACGACGTACATGATTCGCGATATTCTGGAAAAATCCGGGAAAAAATGTGGGATTGTGGGGACAATCGGTGTGGCAATTGGCGGAGAAGTGACGCCTACGGAACATACGACACCGGAATCTTACGAACTTCAGAAATACTTCAATGATATGGTGAAAGCAGGTTGTGAGTATCTTGTGATGGAAGTCAGCTCTCAGGGAATTAAAATGGACAGAGTGGCTGGGATGTTTTTCGATTATGGTGTGTTTACCAATCTGACGCCAGACCATATCGGCCCAAATGAACATGCAGATTTTGCAGAGTATCTGCAATGCAAAAGCCGTTTGTTTCAAATGTGTAAAATCGGCATTATAAATCGGGATGATAAGCATTGGCAGGAAATTGCAAAAGGTGCTTCCTGCAAAATATATACCTATGGCATGAATGACGCGGATATGACGGCAGACAGAATAGAGCACGTGAATGAAAATGGTGACCTGTCTATGAGATTTAGAACTGCCGGACTTCTGAAAGGTGAAATGACGGTAGGGCTTCCGGGGCGTTTTAACATTTATAATGGGATGTGTGCTGCCTGCGTGGGAGCCTTATTAGGAATGCCAAAGGATGTGATTATGCATGCACTCGAACATGTGGAAGTGAGAGGGCGCGTGGAAAGTGTATCGACCGGACGCGGCTTTTCGGTGTTGATTGATTTTGCACATAATGGTGTCAGTACGGAAAGCATATTAAAAACTTTGCGTGAATATAAACCGAGAAGGATTATGGCCGTATTCGGCTGTGGTGGGAACAGAAGCAGACTGCGCCGCTATGAAATGGGAGAAGCAGTGGGGAATTTGGCGGATTTAGCCATTGTGACAAGCGACAATCCCAGGACGGAAGATGTTATGGATATTATGGATGACATAAAAAAAGGTTTGGCGAAGACAGAAGGTGAATACGTAATTATTCCGGATCGGCAGGAGGCGGTTAATTATGCGGTGGAACATGCGGAAGATGGGGATATGATAGTTCTTTTGGGCAAGGGACATGAAGAATATCAGGAAATCAATGGTGTAAAACATCATTACAGCGAAAGGGAAGCCGTGAAAAATGCTTTGATGTCTTTGGATTAAATGTCTTAATTGACATAATCCTTGACACTTCCCTCATTTCTGTTATACTTAAGTAACAGGTTAATTCTGACAATAAAAATGCCGATATACAGTATGGTAAGGGAATACCATTTCAAATCAAAGGAGTGATGAATATGAGTAACATGTTTGGATTAGGAATCACGGGAGCGAGTTCATTTGTGGACACGTTTTTTGGAACAGGCAGCAGTTCTTCCGGATCATCTTTGGTATCATCTTTAGGTGATTTGAAGATGATTCAGAACGGAGTATACAAGAAGGCGATGAAAGCCTATGTTGCCCAGCAAAAGTCTTCTGAGGACACGGATAAGAATTCGATTAGCAAATCCGGTACGGCAGACAGCACGGTGAGTCTGTCGAATTTGAAAAGCTCTTCCCAAAAGCTGTATAAAGCAGCCAATGAATTGAAAAATGCGAAGTATACAGGAAATGTTAAAGCAGAAGATTTGTTGGAGAAAACGAAGAATTTTGTGGAACAGTATAATACGACCCTGAATACGACTAAGAATATGAATTCCTACAGCATTTTACAGACTGCCGTATGGGGGACAGAGCAGATTAATACCAGTGAAGATTTATTGAACAAAGTAGGAATCACCATTGGTGAGAACAATACGCTGTCTTTAGATGAAGAAAAATTCAAAGCTGCGAGTATGAGTGATATAAAGACGTTGTTTTCGGGAAGTGGCTCATTGGCAGACCGTGTTTCCCAGAAAGCCTCTACATTATATAATCAAAGTGCAAACCAGCTGGCTGTGAATCAGGGGAAGATGACTTATACAATGTATGGTACACTGATTTAAAAGTATATTAATTAAATGAAAATGTTAAGCGGCACAGACAGAAAGCTGTTTGTGCCGCTCGTGTGTTGCCGGAAAGGAAGAGAAGAGATGCACCGTTTTTTTGTGTCAGAAGAAAATCATATGGATGATACGATTTATATCACGGGAGATGATGTAAATCATATTCGTAACGTACTGCGGATGACACCGGGAGAAAAAGTTGTAATATCCTGTGGGAAAGGAATTGATTACGAGTGCGAAATTAAGGAATTTATGGAAGATGCAATTATGCTTGCAATTTCCGGGGAAACTCCTGCCGTGACAGAACTTCCGGTATCCATTACTCTGTTTCAGGCATTACCGAAACAGGACAAGATGGAGCTTGTAATACAGAAAGCAGTCGAATTGGGAGTGCAGGAGATTGTACCTGTAAGAACGAGACGATGTGTTGTGAAATTGGATGAAAAAAAAGAGAAAAAAAAGATAATGAGATGGCAGTCAATTGCGGAAGCAGCGGCAAAACAGAGTGGCCGTGGAATGATTCCGAAAGTTCATTCTGTCATGGATTTTGACCGGGCATTGCAGATGGCGGAGACGATGGACAACCTGCTGATACCCTATGAGTTGTGTGAAAGTATGAAAGAATCTGTTCAGCACATGAAGCAGGCGGCAGAGGGGAAAAGTATTGGTGTTTTTATCGGTCCCGAGGGAGGATTCGAACGCGGTGAGATAGAAACGGCGGTGGCGCGTGGAGCTACGCCGATTTCGCTCGGAAAGCGAATTTTACGTACAGAGACGGCAGGAATGACAACCTTGTCCGTGCTCATGTTTTTGATTGAAGGAAAAGAGGGGGAAGAAGAATAAAATGGAGTGTTATCTGGATAATGCGGCCACGACACAGGCATTCCCTGAGGTATGTGATTTGATGGTAAAGGTGATGCAAGAGGATTTTGGAAATCCTTCTTCTATGCACCGGAAAGGGATGGAAGCGGAACAGTATGTCAGAAAAGCGTCAGATAGAATTGCGAAAACCTTAAAATGTAATGCAAAAAATATTGTATTTACATCCGGTGGAACAGAGAGCAATAATACGGCTTTGATTGGTACGGCATTTGCCAACCGGCGTACGGGAAAACACATAATCACAACCTGCTTTGAGCACTCATCGGTTCATGAGCCTTTGATTTATCTTGAAAAACAGGGATTTGATGTGACATATCTGCCGGTAGATAATGAAGGACATGTAGGAGCTGATACGCTGCGCAATGCATTGCGTAAAGATACCATTCTTGTTTCTCTTATGATGGTGAATAATGAAGTTGGTTCTGTTATGAAGATTGACGAGCTCATAAAAATCGTGAAACAATACAGGAAAGATATTATTTTTCATGTAGATGCCATTCAGGCGTATGGGAAAATGGAAATTTATCCGGGAAGGCTCGGGATTGATCTTTTGAGTGTCAGCGGACACAAAATACATGGTCCGAAAGGAACCGGATTTCTCTATGTGGGAGAAAAGATAAAAATACATCCCTATCTGCATGGTGGAGGACAGCAGCGGGGAATGCGTTCCGGAACGGAAAATGTGCCGGGAATTGCCGGACTTGGGCTGGCAGCCGAAATGATGTATGATAATTTAGAAACACACAGGAAGCATTATTATTCATTAAAACAATACTTTGTAACTCATATCGGAGAGGTGGAAGGTGCTGTCGTAAATGCCTGTGCCCCCCCGGAACTTGCTGATACGGCACCCCACATTGTCAGTGTGAGCTTTCCGGGAGTCCGAAGCGAAGTGCTGCTGCATGCGTTGGAGGAAAAGGAAATTTATGTTTCTTCCGGTTCTGCCTGTTCTTCTCATCATCCGGGAATCAGCGGTACGTTGAAGGCAATCGGGGTTGAGAGAGAGTTATTAGACTGCACATTGCGCTTTAGTTTTTCCGTTATGACAAGACAGGAAGAATTGGAAATAACAATTCAGGAATTGAAGCAGCTGGTGCCGAAGCTGGCACGATATACAAGACGATAGATTTAGGAGGTAGATTATGGTACGGGCTTTTTTGATAAAATATGCGGAAATCGGCATTAAGGGAAAAAACCGATATGTGTTTGAAAATGCGCTGGTGCGTCGGGTTCGGGAGCGTCTGGGACGGTGTCAGGGCGAATTTTTGGTAGAAAAAGAGCAGGGACGCGTTTATGTTGAGGCGCTCTCGGCTGACTTTGACCGGGAAGAAGTAATGGAAGGACTTTCTCATGTTTTTGGAATTGCACACATCTGTCCGGTAGTTTTGGTTGAGGACAAAGCATTTTCCCATGTATGTGAAGAGCTGGTGACACACATGAGAGAGGAATTGGGAGACCGTTCTTTTACATTCAAAGTGTTTGCTAAGAGAAGTGATAAAAAATATGAAATGGAAAGTCCGGATATCTGTGTAGAAGCAGGTTCTTATATTATCGACCACATGCCAAATGCAAAAGTCGATGTACACCATCCGGAAATTAAGGTTTATGTGGAAATAAGACAGAGGGCTTATGTATATGTTACCAGTGTCAAAGGGCCGGGCGGGATGCCGGTTGGAACCGCTGACCGTGCCATGCTTCTTTTGTCCGGAGGAATT
>CAZGDT010000045.1:7709-9323 GCA_964524245.1 uncultured Eubacterium sp.
ACAGTCCGGTGGCAGGTTATATGATGGCGAAGCGTGGGGTGAAAATTGAAGCCGTTTATTTTCATGCACCGCCGTATACAAGTGAGCGGGCAAAACAGAAAGTGGTGGATTTGGCACGTCTTGTATCAGAGTATGCGGGAGAAATAAAGCTTCACGTTGTAAATTTCACGGATATTCAATTATATATTTATGACTGCTGTCCACATGATGAACTGACGATTATCATGCGGCGATATATGATGCGTATTGCAGAGACCATTGCAAGAGAAAGACATTGTCTCTCATTAATTACCGGAGAAAGTGTGGGGCAGGTGGCAAGTCAGACGATGCAAAGTCTTGCGGCGACGGATGCGGTATGCGGTATGCCTGTATTTCGTCCGTTAATTGCTTTTGATAAAAATGAAATCATCGAAATTGCAGAAAAGATTGATACGTTTGAGACTTCCATACAGCCGTTTGAGGATTGTTGTACCATCTTCGTGGCGAAACATCCCGTGACGAAGCCGGACATAGAAAAAATGGAAACTTCGGAAAAAAATCTGGAAGAAAAAATTGATGAGATGGTGAAAAGGGCAATTGAAGAAAGAGAAGTTCTGGACATTAAACCGGAATAAAAAAGAAGCGGCCATCGTGCCGCCCCTGCTAAGTAACAAACCCAATATAATGCGAATGATTATTTTACGATGAACTCGTCAAGCTTTGCAAGAATTTCTTCGATATTGCTTTCGCTGTGAATGTTCAAATCAATCGGCTTGGATAAATCCAGACTGAAGATACCCATGATGGATTTAGCGTCAATAACATATCTGCCGGATACAAGATCAAATTCAGCATCATACTTTGTTACTTCATTGACAAAAGCTTTTACTTTGTCGATGGAATTTAAGGAAATCTTTACTGTTTTCATTTTACCTACCTCCTTTTGATTGGAAGAGAGCTTCTCTCTTCACGTATTATATTAGTATGAACGGGGAAGTATGTCAATATCAAAATTAAACGAGCAGATTATGAAAAAGAAAAGATTTTTGTGCAAAATGCCATGAGATAGGAGACAGGAAAACGATGAAAATTGCATTTTTGACACTTGGCTGTAAAGTGAATTATTATGAAACGGAACGGATGATGGAACAGTTCCAAAGAATTGGTTTTGATATCGTAGATTTCACTGAACCGGCAGATGTATACATTGTGAATACATGCACGGTTACCAATGTTGCAGACAGAAAATCAAGACAGATGCTTCACCGGGCGAAGAAAAAAAATCCGAACAGTCTCGTTGTGGCAGTAGGGTGTTACGTGGAAAGCGGAGGTAAAATTTTAAAAGAAGATTCAACGGTGGATGCTTATTTTACAAATAAGGATAAGGAACATATGGCAGAATGTTTCGTAAAGTATTTTCATATGGAACTTAAAGAGACAGAAATTGGAAGACGTCATACAAAACACGAAAGAACAAGGGCCTACTTGAAAATTCAGGATGGCTGCAATCAATTCTGTTCCTATTGCCTGATTCCCTTTGTGCGGGGAAGAGGGAAATTGGTTAGCATGCCGGAAGAAGAGGTTGTAAAACAGGTGAAGGAATTGGCGGCAGAAGGATATCAGGAAGTGGTCCTG
>CAZGDT010000046.1:0-9254 GCA_964524245.1 uncultured Eubacterium sp.
CAAAAGGTGGCATTTGTTGGCTCTACCGGTGCCGGAAAAACTACGATTACAAATCTGTTAAATCGTTTTTATGATATTCAGGATGGAAAAATTACGATTGATGGTATTGATATAAAAAAATATAAGAGACAAAGTCTTCGTGAAAATATTGCCATGGTGCTGCAAGATACCCATCTGTTTAGTGGGACAATACGTGAAAATATTCGCTATGGCCGACCGGATGCAACGGATGAAGAAGTAGAACAGGCAGCAAAGACGGCAAGTGCGTATTCTTTTATTATGCGTTTAGAGAACGGTTACGACACAGTAATAGAGGGAGACGGAACAAATCTGAGTCAGGGACAGCGCCAGCTTCTTAATATTGCCAGAGCGGCAATATCACTTGCCCCGATTCTGGTGTTGGATGAAGCGACAAGTTCGGTTGATACCAGAACAGAAATGCACATTGACCATGGTATGGAACGATTAATGAAAAATCGCACTACCTTTGTTATTGCACATCGTTTATCAACGGTTCGTAATGCAGACTGTATTATGGTGCTGGAACAGGGAGAAATTATTGAACGTGGTACGCATGAGGAATTATTGTCGAAAAAAGGGAGATATTATCAGCTCTATACCGGGGTGGTGGAATTGGCATAATAGAACTGGACAAAAGCGGTGAAATCGGCTACTATGAGTAGTGTATTTCTGATTGAAAGAATTGCAGAATAAGAAAGGGGCGGAATGAGTATGAAAAAAAGAAATATGAAAATAGGAAGTCTGGTATTGTGCGCATCTTTGCTGATTGGGACGATGGCGGCCGGTACGATGAATGTCCGGGCAGAGCAAGGGCAGACATCCGGTGATTTGCCGGTCGTTGCGGTGAGTGGTTCTGCAGTGGAGCCGACAGCGGTACCGGACCCGACGGGCACGCCTGCGGATGTGTCGAAGATTGCGATAAGCAGAAAGTCAGTGATTATCATGGCGGGGAAAACAGTAAAACCGGTAATTACGGGAACTTCCTCTGTTGTAACATGGACAAGTTCGAATGAAAAAGTGGCGGCTGTAGATGCAACGGGAAAGATAAAAGGGAAGAAAAAAGGGAAGACTGTTGTGTCTGCCAGTGTGGATGGTATAACGCTGACCTGCAGTGTGAAGGTAGTGGCGAAAATGAGTAAAAAGGACTTTAGTAAGTTTAATTCTGAGAATTTTGTACATTTTTGCCAACGACACGGTTACAATTACGGATATGCATGGAATGGTCAGTGGAAGGGCGGCAGTAAAAAGAAAACGACTGCGAGAGGAATAAAAATAGGACAGACAAAATCGAAGGTTCAGAATGCCTATGGAGAGTTGAGCTGGAAAAAATGTACATCTAAGGATCCGTTCACGAAAATGAAAGGTTTGAAAAAGAACAAAGTAAAAACCTACGGCGACGCAACATATGGTAAATATCGAATCCGCTTTTACCTGAATGGGAAAAAGAAAGTCGTGGCAATCATTTTTGCCTGCAATGTTGGTAGAATCAAGAAAAAACATTTGAAAAAATACTGTTAGAATTTGAGAGAAGAATTGCTTCTCTTTGAATGGGAAAGTCCCGGAAGAATTTTCTGATTAATGTTCTTCCGGGACTTCATTATTTTCTCCTGTTTCATCCTCCTGAGTTTCCTCCTCGGTTTTAGGCGGTTGTGACAGGAAAGTCAAAACTGCCATCAGAATACTTAAAACAATGGGTGAAGCATAAATAACCATTTTTCCGGCTTCGCTTATGGTGTGAGGTTCTGTGTTAAACCAGATTATACCGGCAAAATAAGCAATAAAAATGATTGTACCAAAAACAGCACCCAGTGTACGGGCTAAAACGCTTTCATTGCCGCCAAATTTCGAACGTGTTACGAAAAACACAAGTAAAAAAGCGATTCCTGAATCAAACAGGGCAAAAATCAGCATTCCGGGGTTGATTATCATGTGGCATCCTCCATTCCCAATCGGGTGATTTATATTGTTAACAGTATAACACAGATGTATGCGTTTTGCAAAAGTTGGATAAAAAATGAAAATAGTAATTGACATTTGGTTGTTTAGATGATAAGATAGCATTTGTTCGCAGGAGTGGCGGAATTGGCAGACGCGCAGGCTTCAGGTGCCTGTGGTAGCAATATCGTGTGGGTTCAAGTCCCATCTCCTGCATGAAAGGCAATGAGAACGTGTTTCATTGCCTTTTTTTGTTCGCTGCTTATTGCGAATCCTGTTTTTTTATGGTAAAATACAAGATGATTTTGTATTAATAATCTATGGAGGCTGAAAGAAAATGAATAGCGCAAAGAAAATTTTGAAAAATAGCGGTGACGGAGGACGAGTATCTGTGTTGCGAAGCAGCAGCATCAGTAAGAATGCAGTCCTTGTTATTGCAGGGGTACTTATGGCAGTGATTCTTGTTGGCGGTGTTTTGTATGCGAATCTTCGTCCAAGAACCATTTTGAAAGTAGAAGGAAGAGATGCGGATGGAAAGACAGTGACACATACGGTGAATTATCCGGAAGCGATGTATGATATTTATCAGGCAGAAACGATGCCAAGTATGTATGCGATGTATGGTATGTCGTTTAGCTGGGATGATGCGGGGGAAGATGGCGAAACTTATGCCAGTACCTATAAAAAACAGATTATGCAGTCGCTGAAAAAACGCGAGATTCTGTATATGTGCGCGCAGAAGGAAGGAATGTCCCTGACAGATGCCGAGAAGAAAGAAGTGCAGGAAGACGTCGAGAGCGCGAGAAAGAATATGACGGACAAGCAGAAGGGCATCGAGGGGTTGGATGAGGCTACACTGACAACGGTAATGGAAAAGGACAAGCTGGGTGAAAAATATAAAAACTCGGTAATTTCCACATTGAACATAGATGAGGCTGCTTTGAAGAAAACAGTGGACAAGAAGTCTTATCGTCAGTATACGCTTCAGTATTACGTATTTGAAAAAACGGAGACGGATGACCAGGGCAATTCGAAAGACAAGGATGCAAAGACGATTGCAAAGGGTCTGAAAGATATGAAAGCATTGCAGAAGAAAGCCGTAAAAGCAAAAGATTTTACGAAGAATGTTATTACTGACAAAAATGATGATAAGATTGATGATAATAACAAAGGAATATCTTATACAACGAAAGATTTGATTGAGACAGAAGAAGATTTCCTGAACAAGAAGATGTTGAAAAAAGTAAAAGCCATGAAAAACGGTGCGGTGTCAGATGTTTTGGAGACCAAAGACGGCTATTATGTAATTAAGATGGTTAATAACAATGACCCGGAAGCATATAATAATCAGTGTGACAGTGTTATTTCCCAGGAAAAGGACAGCCAGTTTGATACAACTTATGAAAATACGATTAAAGGGGAGTATACAGCGACGGCTGACAGTTTCTGGAAAGGAAAAGTTACGATTGGTTATCTGACGACAGATAGTTCACAGCAATAAGATAAGAATTAAAAAATACAGCAAGGACGGAGGATATCATGGCAGAGGTTAAGAGGATTTATGTTGAAAAAAAACAGCCCTATGCCGTAGCGGCAAAGGAATTGAAGCAGGAATTGAAGGAATATTTGGATATTCGGACATTGACGGATGTTCGGGTGCTGATTCGTTATGACGTTGAGTCGATTTCGGAGGAAACGTACCGAAAGGCATTGGTAACAGTGTTTTCTGAGCCGCCGGTAGATGATGTTTATGAAGGGGATTTTCCGAAAAACAGTGATGAGAACGTGTTTTCCGTTGAGTATCTGCCCGGACAATTTGATCAGCGTGCTGATTCAGCAGAGCAGTGCGTGAAGCTGCTGAACGAAAAAGAGGAACCAATTATCCGTTCAGCAACAACATATGTGTTAAGCGGCGATATTTCTGCGGAGGATATTGAGCGTATCAAAGCATATTGTATTAACCCGGTTGATTCGCGTGAGACGGATGAAGTTGTGCCGGAGACGCTGGTGGCGGAGTTTGAAGAGCCGGAAGACGTCAGGGTATTCACCGGCTTCAAAGATATGCCGGAGAAAGAATTAAGAAAACTGTATGAATCACTTGGACTTGCCATGACGTTTAAGGATTTTCTTCACATTCAGAATTATTTTAGTAAAGAAGAAAAACGTGACCCGTCAGTGACAGAGATTCGTGTATTGGATACGTACTGGTCAGATCACTGCCGGCATACGACATTTTTAACCGAGTTGAAAAATGTGACTTTTCTTGATGGAGATTACAGGGAACCGATAGAAAAAACATATCGTGAATATAAAGAAGCCCATGATGCCATGTACAAAGGAAGAGATGATAAATTCGTATCCTTGATGGACATTGCTCTTTTAGGGATGAAAAAGCTTCGTGAAGAAGGAAAACTTGAGGATATGGAAGTGTCGGATGAGATTAACGCATGCTCCATTATTGTACCGGTGGAGGTGGACCGTGGCAATGGTCCGGAAACAGAGGAGTGGCTCGTATTCTTCAAGAATGAGACACACAATCATCCGACAGAAATTGAACCGTTTGGTGGTGCAGCTACCTGTCTTGGTGGTGCAATTCGTGATCCGTTGTCAGGGCGTGGTTATGTGTATCAGGCAATGCGTGTTACCGGAGCGGCAGATCCGACGAAGTCATTGAAAGAGACATTGGAAGGGAAACTTGCACAGAGAAAAAGAGTGACGGGAGCAGCGAAAGGATACAGCTCTTATGGCAATCAGATTGGACTGGCAACCGGACTGGTTGATGAAGTATACCATCCGAATTATGTAGCGAAACGTCTGGAAATTGGTGCTGTTATGGGTGCTGCGCCGAGAAAGAACGTGATTCGTGAGAATTCCGATCCGGATGATGTCATTATTTTACTTGGCGGACGTACCGGCCGCGATGGGTGTGGCGGTGCAACCGGTTCTTCTAAGGCACATAATACGGCTTCTATTGACACCTGCGGAGCAGAGGTGCAGAAAGGAAATGCACCTACGGAGCGTAAGATTCAGCGCCTTTTCCGTCGGGAAGAAGTAAGCAGTCTGATTAAGAAATGTAATGATTTTGGTGCCGGCGGTGTATCGGTAGCGATTGGTGAGCTGGCTGACGGACTGACAGTAGATTTAGATAAAGTACCAAAAAAATATGCCGGTTTGGATGGAACAGAACTTGCAATTTCGGAATCTCAGGAGCGTATGGCGATTGTAGTAGACCCGAAAGATGTTGACAAAATGCTGGCATATGCGGAGGAAGAAAACCTGGAAGCTGTCTGCGTGGCAACTGTTACGGAATCTCCGCGTTTGATTTTGAAATGGCGTGGAAAAGAAATTGTAAATATTTCCCGCGCATTTTTGGATACTAACGGTGCACATCAGGAAACGGATGTGCAGGTAGAAAGTCCGAAAAAGTCGGATAATTATCTGACGAAAGTTGAGAAACCGGATAATTTTAAGGACGCATTTTTGAAAAAACTGGTAAGTCTTAATTCCTGTTCGAAAAAGGGACTCGTTGAGATGTTTGACAGCTCGATTGGTGCCTGCACGGTGAATATGCCATATGGAGGCAAGTATCAGCTGACACCGACACAGACAATGATTGCCAAGCTTCCGGTATTGGATGGAAAGTGTGACACAGTGACAATGATGAGTTACGGCATGGATCCTTATCTGATGAGCTGGAGTCCTTATCATGGAGCTGAGTATGCTGTCCTTATTTCTGTTGCTAAAATTGTGGCGGCAGGCGGCGATTATAAAAAGATCCGTTTTACGTTCCAGGAGTATTTTAAGCGTATGACGGATGACCCGAAACGCTGGGGTGAGCCTATGGCTGCGCTACTCGGTGCGTATGACGCACAAATTAAACTCGGGCTTCCTTCCATTGGAGGAAAAGACAGTATGTCCGGTACGTTCAATGACATTGATGTTCCGCCTACGTTGTGTTCTTTTGCCGTAGATGTGGCGCATCTTTCCGACGTAGTGACGAATGAACTTAAAAAGCCGGGAAATCGTCTTGTTAAGTTCAGTATTCAGAAAGATGAATATGATCTTCCGGATTTTGCGTTTATTATGGAACAGTATGAAAAGATTACAAAGCTGATGCGTGAAGGTGTTATTCTATCTGCGCAGGCAGTGGATGGTAACGGGATTGCAGATGCTGTTGCAAAGATGGCATTTGGAAACAAACTTGGTGCGAAGTTCTGCAAACATCGTCCGAAAGAATTTTTCTTCACGCCGGGCTATGGTGAGATTGTAGCTGAGATAACGGAAGAAGATTTGGCAAAATTGGATGCAAGTGGTGTAGTATATGAAAAATTCGGTAAAGTTCTTTCCGAACAACAATTTGTTTGTGACGATGAAGTGGTTTCTCTGGAAGAGGCTTTGACTGCATGGACGGGAACTTTGGAAAAAGTATTCCCGACGCATTCCGGAGTGGCAGATGATAAGATTGATACTTCAGTATATGATACGAAAGATATTTATGTATGTAAACATAAGGTGGCAAAACCAAAAGTGTTTATTCCTGTATTTCCGGGTACGAACTGTGAATACGATACGGCAATTTCGTTCCAAAATGCCGGCGCCGAGACAGAAAGTATTGTGTTTAAGAACATGACGGAACAGAATATTACGGATAGCGTAGACGCTTTTGAGAAGGCAATTCGTGAGGCGCAGATTCTTATGTTTGCCGGAGGTTTCAGTGCCGGTGATGAGCCGGATGGATCAGCGAAGTTTATAACATCTGTTTTCCGTAATGAGAAAATCAGGGATGCTGTTCATGAGCTGTTGGAGCAGAGAGATGGTCTTGTGCTTGGTATCTGTAACGGATTCCAGGCATTGATTAAGCTTGGATTGGTGCCATATGGAAAGATTACAACTCAGACAAAAGATTCTCCGACATTGACGACGAACAGTATTGGACGGCATATATCAAAAACCGTATATACAAAAGTTGTCACCAATAAATCACCATGGCTGCAGGAAGCAGAGCTGGGTGGCGTATATTCCATTCCGGCATCCCATGGTGAGGGACGCTTTGTGGCAAATGATGAATGGATTCAGAAATTATTTGCCAACGGTCAGGTGGCAACACAGTATGTGGATGTGAATGGCAATCCGACAATGGACGAAGACTTCAATCCAAACGGCTCCTATTGTGCCATCGAAGGTATCACCAGTCCGGATGGACGCGTTCTTGGGAAAATGGCTCATTCAGAACGGCGTGGTGAAGGCGTAGCCGTAAACATCTACGGAGAACAAAATCAAAAAATCTTCTTAAGCGGCGTAAAATACTATGCGTAAGCATTGAGCCGTACAGGCAAAAATAGAACAGTCCCCAGAATGCTCGCATTCAAAGGAGACACGTTCTATTTTTGCTTATAGGGCGAAAGCCCGACAGGAGCTAAGCAGAGATTCGCGAATGTGGCGAGGAGGTGAAAAATGAAGAAAACCATTTTGGCGTCTGCATCACCAAGGCGGCGCGAACTGTTACACATGTTGGGATTCCCATTTGAAGTGAAAGTTTCGGAAGCAGAAGAAATAATAACGAGCAGGAATCCTCAAAAAGTCACAGAAGAATTATCCTGTCAGAAAGCAGAAGCAGTTGCCGGGGATGTTACAGATGCTGTCATAATCGGTGCGGATACGGTAGTGTCGATTGATGAAAAAATATTAGGCAAACCCCAAAATATAGATGAGGCGAGGAAAATGATTCGCCTTTTACAGGGGCGGAGCCATGAGGTTTATACCGGCGTGACGATTATTGTTAAAACAGAAGGTAAGCAGTATATTGAAACTTTTTCAGAAAAAACGGAAGTGAAAGTTGCTGCCATGTCAGACGTGGAAATTGAAGAATATGTGGCGGGAAATGAAGCGTATGATAAGGCGGGAGGATATGGAATTCAGGGAACGTTTAGCAAATTCATTGAAGGAATTGAAGGGGATTACTTCAATGTGGTTGGACTTCCCGTACATCAATTGTATCAGAGGCTGAAAAAAATATTAAAAATGTAAAGCGAGGGATTTAATGATGAAAAGACATGGAAAATCAATAATGATTTATGGTTTAATATTCGGAATGCTCTGTAATGGAGGGGGCGTTGCAGATGCGAAAGCAAAGAAGCCTGCCCTGAGTAAAACGAAAATTACAATTAAGGTGGGTAAGAAAAAGAAAATTAAAGTTAAGAAAGTAAAGCCGAAGAAGACGGTATGGTCGCTGACAAAAGCCGGAAAGAAGGTGGTATCACTTTCAAAAAAGAAAAAGAATACAGTAACAGTTAAAGGGAAAAAGCCGGGGAAAGCGACCCTGACAGCAAAGATTAAGGTTGGAAAGAAGAGTTACAGAAAGAAAGTTAAGATTACCGTTAAGGAAGATGAAAAAAATAATAATCTGAATAATCAAACGGTAACACCATCGCCGTCGAACAGTAATAACAACACAGCGACAGATATGCCGAAAAATTCATCAACACCGGATCATATGGCTACAGCCGAGCCGACACCTTCGGCGATTACGCCATCGACAGGTGCATTTTCGGATACGGACAATACACCGGTTTGTGTTTACGATAATCTGGATCTGGATACGGATTACATCATTACGACGAAAGAAAAACCGCATGAGGTTCCGAAAGAAGATGTTGCAGCATTTTTTGACAAAACAATTGATTTGGATACATTCTTTCAGAATTGGAAAACTTTAGAAGAAGCGACTACAAAAACATTCGGTGACGCTTCTGCAGTTATGGAACCATATTATTTACTTAGCAGCCGCGTGGAAGCGACAAATAAAGTTACCATATCCGGAACGGATGCAGACCCGGATGGCTCTTATATTGTTTATGTTACTTCTTCAGACGAAGGGTATGAATGTTTGATTACGGATTTGAACGAACTTGCGGCAGCCATTAAAATGAGCCAGACAAAAGAAGATACAGGCGAAACGACAGTTAAAGCGGATATTTATGCCGTTGCTACGGATGATGTTCCCACTGCAAGGGTAATGCTTAAGACGGATAAAAATCAAAAAACAGTAAGTATGTCAGTCTGCTGGTGTGATGAGGAGGGAGCTGACGGGAAAGGAATAATTCGTGTGAAAAAAAACGAAGATGGAACATGGTGTCTCATTGTGAATAAAGAGGATGTGGAGAAATCAGGATTGACGCTTGAGAAATAAGGAGATAAGGGAAGATTTATAGAAAACGCTTGACATAAGTGAAAAGTTTAGGTATAATATTTTTTGTGTCAAGCAAATGCGCGAGTGGCTCAGTTGGTAGAGCACAACC
>CAZGDT010000047.1:0-9222 GCA_964524245.1 uncultured Eubacterium sp.
GCCTTATACGAGAAAAATCCGCGACGAATGTCGCGGACTTTGTCTACAGTCTGAAATGCGGCTTTACGCCGCATTTTTTATTCTTCTCCGGATGGAGTCTCTGTATTTCCCGGGGACGCCGTTGCACCTGCTTCTCCCTGTTGATTCATGTGAACTTTAATCTTGATTTTATTTTTAACCCGAACCCCTGACGGAAGACTAAATTTCAAATCCAACACGTGCAGTCCGTCCGTCAATCCTGACAAATCTACATAAGCCCCCAAATCCGCTATATTAATATCTGCCAAAAGGCTGTCTTCACCGAGCAGCTCCACCGAATACTTTTTCGTTGATGATTCAAAATTCATTGTATAATTCTGTGGCAGATTTCTAACGGCAACGTCTGCCGTTGTTAATGACAGAACTCTCTGCCCGTCTTTTTCGATATCACACCGAACGGAAACCGTTTCCGTATCTCCAACCAGTGACAGCCCTGCCGGCAAATAATCCGTCAATGTAATTTCCTTTTCAATATCCTTTTTTTCGCCATCAATCCGAATCGGTATTTTAACTGAAATCTCTCTTTCCAACGCTTCTTTTGTTCCTGATACCCGAACACTTTCCGGTTTATAATCCGTCTGAACCAGACGGTACCCTTTTGCCGGCGTGCCGGTAGTCGTCACATAGACGGGTATTTCCTTCGTCTCCAACACTTCTGTAGAAACACGTATGCTGTCATTACTAAATGTCACATTACCGTCATCAAGCGCATCACCATTGGCGTCATATAAAATGGGACTATATTCTGATTCAAAATCTTCGCTTTCACCGTTAAGGCTGACCATAACACCTACATGATCTATTTTGTTAAATTTAGATTCTCCACAGGAAACTTCTACAATATTCGGTTTTGCAACCATCTCTCCCAGCACATAATTCTCACTGAGTTCCCCTTCATATGCCACCTCTACCTTAAACTTCTTCGTTACACGTTTTTCCAGATTCACCTTCAACACGGCATTATTCCAGTCTATATCAATGCTGGACGGAGATTCTTTTTTCAACCTGACGTCGATACTGACAGCATTAACTTTAGACAACTCACTCAAATCCGCCGTGGCCATAAAATCTTCTTCCCGCAGGGTTTCCACAAAGCTTCGTTTCCCTTTTACGGTAACACGCACCGTATCTCCCTCTTCTATTTCGTACACCTGGTTCGCTGAAGTGATTACATTTTCATTTAATATTTGAACCGGTATATCAAAAAATGTTTTTGACGTGGTCGGATCCGTAATATTAATGATAACCAGCCAAAACAAAAAAGCAGCTATAACAGAAACAATCTTCAACCAGAGATTACTTGCCAGCTTTTTTTTCATACTTTTTACGCCCCTTCCACCATTTCAATTTGTTCTCTTCAGGATTACGTCTGGCCACTTCCTCCAGACGCAGCCGTAAAGTATCTGCATCTACTTTTCGATACAATTTACCGTCGCAGGCCAAAGACACGAATCCTGTCTCTTCTGATACGATAATTGTAAGGGAATCCGACACTTCACTGATTCCGAGTCCTGCCCGGTGTCTCGTCCCCAATTCCTTACTTACAGCAAGATTATTCGACAGCGGAAGATAACAGGTTGCTGATATAATCCGGTTATCCCGCATGATAACAGCGCCATCATGAAGCGGCGTATTGTGCTCAAATATATTCACCAGCAACTGGCTGCTAATGGCAGCGCCGATGGGAATTCCCGTTCGTTCATACTCTCTGCATTGAATATTTTTCTCTACAACAATCAATGCCCCCGTTTTCACTTTCGCCATATCGTAAACGGCACGAATAATCCCATCAATACTCTTCTGTGAATATCTTTCATTTTTCGATTTTTGATTATCAAAACTGAACGTACTTAGAATTCTTTTTCGCCCCAACTGTTCCAATGCATTGCGAAGCTCCGGCTGAAAGATAACAACAAGAGCCATAATACCAACCACCATTGCATTCTGAAACACCCATAAGACCACATTCATTTCCAAAATTAATGCCACAAGAAAAATTATTGCGAGAATAATCATTCCTTTTAACAGCACCCACGCTCTCGTATCCTTAATCCAAAGAATGATATGATAAAAAGCAAATGCAATAATCGCAATTTCAAGCACATCCGTAATGGAAAAATCCGGAATTGTCAGCCATGCAACGTAATCCCGAAAAAAACTAATGATTGTGTTCATCTGTCACACTCTCCAATCCATATAAATCTCCTAATTCATCTTCTTCATCCGACACGATTCTCGTTACTGTTTTGTCTGCAGCAGCAACCTTAAATTTAGGAACTGCCGTAACATAATAATAGTATTCATCATCTTCAAACTGCAGCTTTCTCGTTCCCTGATAATCCAATGTCAAATGAAAGAACTGAACGGCATATGCAATCACTGCCGATATAACAACAGACACTACAACTTCCGGAAGATTTACATCCAGCTCAAGCCGAATATTGCTCATAAGAACAATGGAAAGAACTAAAATTGCACCAACCAAAATCGCAATTTGAGAAGCATACTGCACTTTTATACGACGCAGCAGATAAACACAGACAAATGTCAGTACAAAAGCAGCAAGCAACGTAAAAAACATCGTATTGCCTTTTAAATAAGACAGAAGGTACTGTAAAGGTGTAAGAACCGTACTTTCTTCCGTCATGCGGGAAACCGCCAGTGCATATTCCTGTACCCCGCACAAAATAAAATGCAAAAAGAGACTCATTATGAGTGCCGGTGTCATAACCGGTGAAAAAAACAGCCCCGTAACAATCGGCACCAAATATTCCAGACGAATGACAGCCAAAACAGGAATCGAAAAAAGAATAACACTCTGTTTATCTGCCAACCTTCCAAACAAAAGATAATAAATTACAATTACAAGAAGGAAAACAACCGCCATCAACTGCGATATCTGAAAAATCTCCATCTCCGTCACCGCAAAAATACTGATAACGGATATCAGGTCCGGCGTCACACCACATACAAAGGCAATCGCAAACAAAAGCCAATACTGTGACAAAACATCCAGATAATTCATCTCTCCGGTAATCATCAGAAGGACAGAAAAAACAAGACATATTTTCACGATACCACGTACAATACGATAATGTTTTTCATAAAATGATTTGATTTTGCTTTTCAAAGTAAGCAATGCCATCATGATGACTCTTCCTCCTGCCTTTCTTCTTCTTCATAGAGTTCTTCCAATTCGCGGAGAGTGACATAGTATTCCCTGACTCTGGATTTCGATTCGTCATACTCCCTGCCTGCACGTTTGACCGTAACCAAAATGGCAATAATTTCTGCCACCGCAACGCCGGCTCCGCCATACAGCACAATTTTATGATATGGAAACTCCAAAAAATGCTGCATGACATATTCCGGATCATAACATACAAATAAAACAGCCAGCAACACAACTGATATCAAAACAGCAAAAAAAGTTTTTAAAATCTGCAATCTTACATAATCCATTTTCCAGTAATGAGTACGTTTTAAATCAACGCCTCCCAATCCTTTTTCATAATCCGATAATCGAATCATTTTACGAATTCTGTCCTCACTCAGCAATTCGATACCTCCTGTGTCATATTATTATCAGATATCAAAATGCTTGGTATTCTCCGCAAGCTGTTCTGACAAAACACCCAGCTGACCGGTCGCCTGATGACAGGCTTCAATTATTTCATTCAACTCCAGCATAGAGGCAGAAGTCTCTTCCGTACTTGCCGCATTTTCTTCTGCAATCGCCGCCAGACTGTCAACAATACCGGTAACCACTTCTTTCTGTTTATTCAGTGCCGCCGTCTGTTGACGAATCTGCGTAATGGCCTCCGCCACTTCCTTTATCTCAGTATCCAGATTACTAAACATATGGCCTGTCTCGGAAAGCTTGTCATTCTGAACTTCTATATTCTGCACAACTTCGTTCATCGTCCGCACGCTGGTGTCGGAATTCTCCAAAAGTGTCGTAACAATCTCCACAATACGTTCAGCTGACTGGCGTGACTGCTCCGATAAATTCCGAATTTCATCCGCAACAACGGCAAACCCCTTCCCATTCTCACCTGCTCTCGCCGCTTCAATACTGGCATTCAGGGAAAGAAGATTTGTCTGAGAAGCAATATCCGTAATCAAATCCGTCGCCTCACGAATCTGCTGTGCCGATTCATTGGTAAGATTTGTCTGCTTCTGTACTTCTATAACGGATTCTTTCGTTTTTTCACTAATCAGATTCAGTTCTTCCAGATTATTGCCCGCCGTCTGATTGTACTCTTTCATCCTATCCGAGCTGTTGTTAAGTGTTTCGACGTTGGCCGATGTTTCGTCCAATGCCAGTCCCATCTCAGCCACCTTCTGATTGGCATTCATAGTTTCACTTGCCTGATTCGTAGCTCCGCCGGCAATTTCACCAACCGCCGTATTTACACTGGAAATCGAATCCGAAATGCTCTTAAAAGAATCCGAAAACTGATTTGAAAAATCATCCAATGCCTGCGAAGACTGAATGATATTTGTTAAAATTTCGTGCAAAGAATGGATAAGACTCTGGATTGCCCTCGCCATATCGCCGACTTCATCTCCGCGTTCCAATATTATCGGCGCCATCTCAAAATTAAGAACCCCCTTCGCCACACTGCCCAGATTATCGACGGCACCATCCAGACTTTTCACAATTCGTTTTACAATAATAAGCACGAGTACAAATGCGATAACAAAAATACTGAGCATAACACCCGCCATGGAAAAAATGGTACTCTTTAATCCGTTATTCACCTGCGTCTGACTTCTTCCACAGAAAATACTGCCGACAACATCTTCCGTCCCCGTCTGGTATAAAGGCACATAATAACCGGAATACGGTTTTCCAAACAGATCAATGTCTGCCGCATGATAATCCTCGCCATTCTGCAGCCTTTCATAAACTTCAGAAGATAATTTGGTATTAATCTCCCGTTTTCCGGCTTCATCGGTCAATGTAGTCAGAATACGTACATCTCCATAGAATAATGAAATTTCCACATCCTGCTCTTTCTTCAGCTTATCAATCAGTGCGTAATCGCCACTAAGCTGCTTTTCTCCTTTGGAAAGTGTGTCACCATCCAGGACAAATTCACTCCCCGATTCTATTTCTGTATAAGTCTGGCGTACACTTCTTGCAATACCGCTGATTTCCCGCTGTACTAAACTTTCTGATAAATTATTCTGCTTCACTGCTCCTAAAATGATTCCCGAAACCGTAATAAGAAATATTGGAACAATTACAATCATACTTAACTTAAAGGCAAGCCGTAATCCCTTCTTTTCCTTCATAAGACAGTCCTCCCTGATTTTTTATCATTTGTATAATTGTAACATTATTCCTCCCCATACGCAAGTCAATCCGAAACGGTTCTCTTCGTTTTTCACTCATTTCCCATACTGTTTTACAAGCCTGTCAATTTCCTCATTCATCATTCCCACGACATAATCCGGTCCCGTAATCTTCACTCCCTCTCCCAATCCGATAATCCATGCCAGAAACTGCCTGCTTACAGCAACCTCAACATTTATCGCAAATCGTTTATCATTCAGGCGAATCATGGATATGTCCTTACCAAAACGATCTATCATAACACCGGCAAAAGAGTTATCACATTCAATGTGAACTCTTTCTTCTCTCCCCCCATACATGCCAAACGTTTTTCTTGTATATGCCGCCATATCAAAAGATTTGAATTCCCATTTCCCTTCTCTTTTTTCCCCATTCGATTTAATATGAAGCATTTTGTCCACTCTGAAATGTTTGATCATCTTCTCTGAACTGTCATATGCAATCAGATAATAATTCTCATCATTCCATGACAAAGACCACGGGCTGACCTCATACACAGCCCCATCATGCCGCAGTTCCATCTCCTTTTCTACATTCCATTGAAAATATTGAAAGGTTATCTTTGAATTTCCGGCAATTGCCGCATGAATCCGATCCACATTATAATAAATACTTTCATTCATTGTTTTAACCCGGCCGGCCACAAAAACCTGTCGGTGAAGCTGAGACGCTTCATGTTTGCTGGCAAGACCTTCTATTTTTTTAATGAGTTCATCCGATTTTTTAGCTGTTATAAATTTGGCTGACTGTACGGAATCCACCAAAAGCTTTAGCTCCGGAAGCTCAAATTGTCGGTTCCCTACATAATAAAAATAAGTTCTGTTCTCTTTTATTCCAATGATATCCAAACCATAAAGTCTCAAATATTCGATATCATCATACAGACTTTTTCGTTCAGCCCTTATGTCATATGCCGCAAGAGCATCTATTATTTCCGACATAGTGATACCATGATTTTCATCTGTTCTCTCAAGGAGAATTTTCATAAGATACATAAGCTTTAGCTTCTGATTTGATGATCTAGGCATTATTCTTCTCCTTTTTTACCGTGTCTTCCTGCCGGTCAGCCACCTCCAGCCGGACAATCTTTCCATTTTCCCATTCCATGCACTTAATAACCCTGCCGCCACGGATACAAAGACCTTTTACTTTTCCATTTTTCCACTCCCGCGGAAGTGCCGGAAGATATTTCACTTCCCCGTCATGGCTCTGCACAAGCATTTCCGCAATTGCTGCCGTACAGCCGAAATTTCCGTCAATCTGAAACGGCGGGTGATTATCAAACAAATTTGGCAATGTCTGCTTCCCGATTAACTGTTTCACGTGTTCCAACGCTTTATCACCTTCTCCCAGTCTGGCATACATATTGATAATCCACGCTCTGCTCCATCCGCTGTGCCCGCCTCCATGCGAAAGACGTCTCTCCAGCGTTTTCTGTGCCGCCTTCACCAATTCAGGCGTTTTGTCCTGTGTAATAAGACTTCCCGGATACAGTGCAAACAGCTGTGAAATATGACGATGTCCGATTTCTAATTCTTCGTAATCCTCATTCCATTCCATAATCTGACCGTATTTTCCTATCCGAATCGGCGCAATACGCTTCAATACATCCTGCATCGGTGCGGCAAGTCCGTTTTTAATTGACAATACAGCTTCTGCTTCAATGCATGCTCCGAAAAGTTCACGAATAATCTGGTTGTCCATGGATGCCCCTTTACAAATCACACCCTTTTCACCATTTGGCAGTACATATGTATTTTCCGGTGACAGTGTAGGGCATGTGACAAGATACTCCCCATCCTCTACCAGATAATCCATCAAAAAGAGCGCCGCTTCCCGCATCGTCGGATAGTGCTTTTTTAAGAACTCCTTATCCTGTGTAAACAGATATTGTTCCCATATATGCAAAGAAAGCCACGCAGCTCCCATTACCCAGTAACTGGATGAAAGGCATACATCCTGTGGCGCCGTATCGCACCACAGATCCGTATTATGGTGTGCCATAAAACCACGGCATCCATACATTTCCCGTGCCGTTTTTTTTCCGCTTTCCCGCATATTTTCCAAATGCGCAATTAATGGTTCCTGACATTCAAAAAGATTGCAATTCATTGCCGGCCAGTAATTCATTTCCGTATTAATGTTAATGGTGTATCGGCTTCCCCATGCAGGAGCATATTCTTCGTTCCATATCCCCTGCAAATTTGCCGGAAGTGATCCCGGTCTGCTCGACGCAATAAGCAGATAACGTCCAAAATTAAAGAAACGGACAACCTCCTCCTGCCCCTCTAATTCCAGCTTCACCCGGTCATACAGCTCCTTATAATCTTTTGTATGCCTTGCAAGCAGCTGCTCCCATGTATATTGGGATACTTTTTTTACTCTGTCAAGCACAGACTTTTCCGGATTTTTTTCCCTGAATGTGGTATCTGCCGCCAATACAAGCATTACTTCATCTGCATCTTTTACAAGTATCGTATTGCCGATCTGTTCCGTCGTCCCACCAATTGGAATGACCCGAATCGCCGCTGCGGTATTTACTCCGTCTTTTCCGCCTGTCTTCGCCGTCATACACTGTATATTTCCCTCAAGTGCTTCTATTGAATCCACATATGTATTGTAACCGGGCCTTCGGCAAAGTTGTTTCCTGTATGGCTGATTGTCCCACGGAGTTATTCCCTTCGCCAGCTGCGCATGAAAACTTAATTTCCCCGGTTTGTCAGCAGTAAGATGAATTATCATGGCATTATCAGGATAGCTTGAAATCACCTGTCTTTCATATCTTACTCCGTCAAGACTAAACTGTGTCGTAACTATGGCTCGGTCGAGACTCAGTTCACGGACATAATCGGTTACGGAAAAATCCGTCCCGGAAAATTCAATAAACAGATTCCCCAATGGTTCATAATGTCTCTGTTCTTCCGGAATCCCGGACAACGCAAAGGCACACAATTCCTGTGCCTCACTAATTTTCCCTTCAAAAATCAATCTTCGGATTTCCGGCAGCTTTTCTTTCGCAGAAGGATTAATGCGTTGCTGCGGTCCGCCAAACCATACACTGTCCTCATTTAACTGAATCCTCTCAGTACAGACTGTTCCATATATCATTCCGCCAAGTCTGCCATTTCCTACCGGCAATGCTTCATCCCACTTTTCTGCCGGCCTGTCAAATGTTATTTTATTTACAGAAGTCATTGTCCTCTCCTCGCAGTCCACTAATAAAATTGATACTCCCACGAATAAAAGAAGTGATGCATCCGGTGCAATCTTTTCTATCCATTTCAGGGTCATCCTGTACTTTTCCGTTGTCGCTTCCCGGATTGCGCTTTTCTTATACACATCCACCCATTGTCTGTAGTAATTACAGAAACTTATTTGCAAAATTTATACCAGTAAAACACCCGCCTCATATGAGCATCTCAAATAATCCGGCGTGCTATAATAAACACTTGAATTAAAATTTGAAATTTCATCACTAATAAAAGATGAAAATACATCCATAATCGTTTGCGCTTCTTCATTTCCCTTTGTAGTTTCTATTACTAATTGTTGATAAACTCTCCCAATCGCATTAACAGAAGGAATCTCATATCTGCAATCTTTTATAGTATTAAAATTTCCTTTTTCAATTTTATACTGTTCAATCCATTCATCAGCAACTTGTTCATAACTTAAACAGTGATTAACTTCGGCAGCTTTTATTTGGTGTTCAATATCCTTTCTTGATATTTTTTTACAACATCTTTTCTATGATTTTCAGTAGATATGCTTTTGTTATATGCAAATTCTCCGTTCTGAATAAGATAATATCCACTGACATC
>CAZGDT010000048.1:0-9154 GCA_964524245.1 uncultured Eubacterium sp.
TGCGTAGAGGTTAATCCGTTAATTCCAAGCTTCTGTGCCAGATCAGCATTATCCGTCGTGATTTCAATCTTTTGGGATGCACCGTAAATTACGGAAGTAAAGGAAAGATTGGTCGCAGAGGAAAGCTCACACTCTGCTCCTGAACCATTTACGGGAATCACATCAACATTCATCATTTCACAATAATCACGAATGGTCGCATAAACATCCTGAAAGCTCTGTCCCTCTTCAACATTAAGTATTTCCCCATTAATCTGAATCTGTCCGGCACTATCCTTGTCTATCACATCAGAAGGTGAAAATGCAATTGTCCCGGTAACAGCCTTCGCCTGTGTTGCTTCCGCATCAATGGTAAATTTATAATCTGTCAACGGCACATCATCACTGGCATCAATCAGCTTTACTCCTACATTGTCGGAAGAAGACTGGCGGCAACAGGAACCGTCCAGCACGCGCATTGTGTTGTACTCCGTATCTTCGGAAAGACGATCAATCTCTGCCATCAGAGAATCAATTTCATCCTGGAGTGTCTGTTTATCTTCAATCGTTGTTACAGCACCATTCGCAGCCTGCACGGAAAGCTCCCTGCATCTCTGCAGCATGTTCTCAATTTCCGACAAAACACCTTCCGTTGTCTGAATAAAGGAAACACCATCCGAACCGTTTTTGGATGCACGCTGCAATCCGCGAATCTGTGCATGCATTTTCTGGGAAATTGCCATCCCGGCCGCATCATCTGCCGCCTTGGTAATCCGATACCCGGAAGATAACTTGTTCGTGCTGGCAGTCAGTCTTGTCTGAACACTATTCAGATTAAAGTTTGCGCGAAGTGCAGCCACGTTGGTATTAATTTTCATAATTCATCGTCCTTTCTATGTCATCGATACTATAAATATTTTTGCAATCCGGTACAAATCTTCATTTTTTGCACCCTCTGCTCTATTTCCTGCATGAAGAGAATTTCTGCTGCCCACGATCGGACTGCCACCATCCATTGTAAAACCATTCTCTTCCAATTCCATTTCAAATTTTTCCATGTTCTCACGACAGGCGGAAAGAAATTCGTCCTGTTCAACCGTCACAAATCCGTTCACGTGTTTTCCCTTCAAACGGAATGTTGCCTGCATCTTTCCAAAATCAGCCGATTCCATGGTAATCTCCACACATCCCTTTTCTCCCTCTTTCCCATCCTGAATCGTTATATTACAGTTCGTAATTCCCTTTTCCGTAAAAACGGGAATTTCATAAATCTGATACTCTCTCATTTTTCCATGGAATGTGAGACTGTGGTTCATGAAGCTCTGAAAACGGAGCGACTCATAATTTATATCGGACGCATTGGACTCTCTCACCAGTTCCTGTTTATGATTTTTTTCAATTTGTTTAAAAACGTCTGACAGCGTTTCCGGACTTTCCAATGCCTGCAGTGCCATTTCGCTTTCTTCACTTTTCCATAACTTATGCCACGGCTTAATCCCCGACTGCAGGTAATCCCGTATAATTTGCATATTGACCGGGGTATCCGGCACTTCCAAATCAGAAAGAAATGAAAGTATGCGTTCTTCTTTCTCTGTCATGATTTCCCTGATTTCCCGTGCCATTTCCTCATAATAAGATACGTCCTCAGCCACCCCGTATTTTTCACAATCTTCCAAAATCTGTTCTGCAGTTGAATCTTCTTTTTGCTCCATGATATGACGCAGAACTTCCGGTGAAAGTGTCTCTCTTAACTCTCGTGCGGCCTGTTTTGTATATGCGGCATTTATTTGTTCTGATATGGAATGGCCGATGGAAGATACTTCCTCTAATCCGCCAAACTCATCGTCTATCGTTATGTCCATTCCGGCATTCCGTCGTGTTCTTACCGCCGATAAAAGAGAAGAAAAAGATAATTCTCTCCCATCTTTAAGAACTCCGGCCACCGCAGCTCCGTCGCTTTTTTCAATCTGATGGAGCAGGCGGTAAATACCAATCATACTCTCTCTTTCTTCCGGTGTAATTGATTTATTGTGATCCATCTTCCACAGATATTTTCGAAAAGACATATCTTCCACTTCCTGCTCTTCCAAAATGCCTTTTATCTCTTCTCCCAGATTTTCCAACGATTCTTCCAACGGATTAACTTCACGCCGGATAAGCTCTGCCACAACAGGAGGCTTCAAATCCTTCATAAGCGCCGTTACGCGGCTGTCATACTCTTTCATGCGGAATATATTATCTTCCGTCAGCGGCATTTGATTATACGCAAGAGCACGTACTGCTCTCTGATTCTTCGCCGTTATTTCCAGACCCATATCCTCGAGAATATTATCAATATTGCCAAAAGCTTTCGTCAGGGTGTCCCCTAAATCTTTCCGTACTTCCGTACCTGCCGATTCGTAACTCTCTTCCATCCGCAAAAATTCTTCCGTAAATTCTTTTGCCTGTTTTGAAATTGAATCCAGTGTTGCATTTTCATCCGATTCCAAAACACGCCCAAAAAATTCCACCGGTGCCGCTAAAACATTGCGGGCAGCCTCCAGAGTCCCCCACATCATCTCCTCATTTTCTCCGGTTGCCGGCAGACCTCTTTCCTGAAGAAGGAACTCCTTCGCCTGCTTCTCCTGCCGGCGAAGCTCCTCCACCATATCTTCCAAATGAGAAATATCCAATTCAACTCCGGCCGCTGACATGTTTCGAAGTGCTTCAACGGTCATGGTCAGTCTTGTCTCTTCTAAACGTCGTTTTGCCGTAATCGCTTCTGCCACGGAAATTTTTATCAGGTTCGCCTTCTCCGGTTCTATCCCTTCCGCCATCTGATCCGTGATTCGTTCCACAATAACTTCCGGTTCTTCTTTTTGGAGCTGTTTTATCCGATTACAGGTTCGAATATTCTCTGTGGTTACGGGCAAATCTCTGTCATAGAGCCACTTTGCCGTATTCACGGTTCCTTCATCCGCTTCCAACCCGTCTTCTAAAATAATCTCCCGTATCTGATCCTCTAATAACGAAAAATCATCTTTTTCTTCCGGCTTTTCCTCCACATCCAGGCTCCGTGCATAACCGGCACTTCGATTAATATTTTCCGGAGTAATCGTAAATTCACTGCCAATAAAAAACTTCATCGAAGCATCTGAAAAAGCGTCAATTCCCGATGCCATGTTTATGGCACGGGAAAGACGGGTCACGTTCTCCGGTGTCACCGGCAGATCACTGTCCAACATCTGTTCCACAATCTGCGCCGGCAGCGAATTATCTGCTGCCAGCTTTACTGCTGCCTCATATAAAGCTTCCTCTTCTTCTCTCTGTCTGGAAACCTGATGTTCAACCGATTCCTGCCTGTTTCGTCTTTCTTCCCTGATTCTCGTGACTGCTCTCTCAAGCTGAGATGAAGTATATTCTTCCAGCGGAGTTTTCTCTTCCGACAAAGCCTTTGCATCTTCCCCAGTCATACACCGGCTTATAAAATCTGCCGGTGCCATCCGACTGTCATCCGACCAGACTTCGCTTTCATTTTGTAACTGTCCTGCCTCTGCCTTCGTATATACGATAGGCTCATTTCCTGCCTTTTGTAAGGTACAATCCGCTGCCGCTCCCGAATCAACATGGGAGATTCTGCTTTCTCCGGCATCCGATACCGATACGCTGATTTTCTCCATTTTTTCAGCGTCATCTAAGGTGAAGGAAATCCCGTTTGTCGATATTATCATAGATTTCACGCCCACTTTCCCAACACGGAACCCCATGCTGTTCTTATACTTATATCTCGGATTGTAAGGTGAAAATCTTTAGCGTATCCTGAAAAAGTTACCGTGCGTTATACTCTTCCAAAAGTTTATGATCAAGCTTAATCCTGTTATCCATTGTCTTCATGACATCAGCAATCTGTACAGTCTCTTTCACAGATGGAAGCGACAGATCGTACAGATTATTGTCACGGAAATTCAATACAAGAGGTTCAAATATATCTTCGTCATTTCCCAAAATGACAAGTCCCTTTTCACCATTGCTCAACTCTACGCAAACGCCCGGATACAGAATATTAATCGCCTGTATCAGCGCATTCACAATTTTTTTATTATATCTTTCTTCATCGTCCAGTAATGCACGTATCGCTTTCACCTCGGACGTTGGCTCCTCAAAGGACTTCATTGCCGTCATACGGTCATACGCATCCGCGACATAAAGAATATTTGCGTTCACGCTTGCCTTCATGGCATCTGAAATATCGCCATCATTTTCTCTCGTATAAAGCTCCTGCATCTGTGCTATCAATGTTTGAACATCTCCGTCCAAATCCGCATACCGGCTCAATATTTCCAATGTATTATTCTTGATAATTTCCCTTGTCGCATCATCCACAACATCCGCTTCCGATATCTGACGGTTCTTCAACGCACCGATATCATGAAGCACTGCTGCCTTAACAAGAAGATTGATGCGTCCGACCGGCAGCCCCATCTGTCCGGCAATAATAGCTGACAAAATAGCAACATTTAATACGTGTTTATATACAAAATCTTCACTGCTTCGCAGGCTTTGGACGAAATTAATCTTACGATCCAAATCACCGTAATTTTTTATAATAAGACTGCAAAGCCAATCTAACCCCTTATCTTTCTTTCCGGAATCTATCAGCTCCAAATCCTCCCGGATACTGAATACGGCCATTGTCTGAAAACGCTCAAACGTTATGTCATCTTCCGTCATTGGCGGCACCGGCTCCGCCGGCTCCAATATGTACAGGCCTAACAGGTCAAAATTCTTAATTCCATAAATCGCCTGCATCGTAAGCTTCGTATCACGGTCATACAACAGAACCCCATTCTTATTATAAATCGGCTTCCCCAAACGCATTCCCGGCTTCAAATCATCCACCTTCACAAATAACATGCTGCTACCTCCTTGCCTTGTTTTGTTCACAAAGTTATGTTATCTTTATTTTTAACCACTGATTCTATCATATCAGCAAATAACTTTTGACGCAATCATTATTTTACATAGAAAGGACGGCGATTTGTCATGCGAAGATGTATATCCGGACTTCTTTCCACGCTGCTTATTTTCTCTCTGATAACACCTGCTGAGGTAATTCATGCGGAAGATGTTTCCTTTGTGCCTGAAAAAGAGAATGCCTACGTGGAGGGTGAAGTTCTTGTCACACTTAATTCTTCAAAAAAAACGGATCTGGCAGTGGAAGGAACCACCTCTTTTGATGAAGAAATAACCGTTGACAACACCTGGAATTTTGGCGACACCTGCATATCTGAAGTTTCCTCAGACTCCTATACTACAGAAGAGCTGATGGAAGAACTGACGGATCAAAAAAATGTTGCACAGGTAGAACCTAACTATTACCGATACAAAATGGATACAAATGACGCCTGCCGCAAAGAACAGTGGTATCTGAATGGAACAGGTTCTTATCAGGGCACCTCCGAAGGCATACGTTATGACACACTGAACCAAACTTCCACGCAGGAAGATACGGTCATTGCCGTCGTGGACACGGGAATCGATTACACTCATGAAGATCTGAAAGAGAACATGTGGGTTAATCCTTATTCTTCCTCTTCACTTCCGGGAACATACGGATATGATTTTGGCGACAATGACGATGACCCGATGGATGACGACGAAGACGGACATGGTACGCATTGTGCCGGTATCATAAGCGCCGTCTCGGATAATAAGACCGGAATCTGTGGTATCAGCAACGCCCGGCTTATGGCACTGAAAATATTTGACTCAGACGGAAATGCTTCGGATTCTTCCATTATTGCTGCCTTTAACTATATTTATCAGGCACAGTCCCTCGGCGCAAAAATAACTGCCGTCAACTGTTCCTGGGGCGGTGGCGGTTCTACACCGTCCAGTATAAAAAAACTGATAAATAAAATCGGTGAAAAGGGTGCTCTTTTTGTTTTCGCTGTAGGCAATAATAATAAAAACCACGACACGTCCGGATCTCCAATCTGCCCTTATGATGTACAAAGTGATTACATCATAACGGTCGGTGCCTCTGACTGCAATGATAAAAAAGCTTCTTTTTCCGATTACGGTAAATGTTCCGTCGACTTATTTGCACCGGGTGACCGGATTTTTTCGACGGTCAACAGCTATACTTTTTATCCATCATCATACGACGCGGAAAAACAAAATAAATTGTGCAAATTATACCATCCCTTCGACACGGACAACACTGAGATTTATACACCTTCCGAAGTCGGCAGGAAAAACAGCTCCCTCTCTTATCTGAAAAAGAGTTTTTCAACGGAGGATTCCTACGGAAATCCAAACAGCGGCTCGATGGTATTTTCCATCCGGGCGCTCCATGAAAATGCTTCACTTGAACTTTTTCTGGATATTACGGAGCTTAACCCGGACACCGGTGACAGCTACTTCCTGTCCTATGATTTTGGAACGCGCGAGAACAATTCCATTTATTGGGAACACCGTGTTTCCTCAAGTAAATCCGCTTCTTTTGCATCCTACAACGGAAGAACCTATTTACGTGTCGTCGGACTGAGTGGCGATTTTTCCGACTTTCCCGAAATTTATCTCGATAATGTGGCTGTGTCAAAACCCAACCCGGACACTGCCGCTTTCGGCAAGTACAATACTCTCAGCGGCACCTCCATGGCAGCTCCCGTTGTCACTGCCGCAACAGCCATTTTGTCTTCCATGTATACAAATGACAGTACCGTCGAACGCCGGAACCGCCTCTTAAACTGTGTCCGGAAAACAGACGATTTATCTTATTACTGCATTACGGGCGGAATCCTTGATTTTAGCAGATTTTCAACTTCCGACAACCATTCTCTGACACCGACACTCCGGGAAAACAATACAAAAACGGACACCGGCACATCCGCTATTTCCGTTACCAAAAAAATTCCGGTCAGAAAGATACAGCTGAACAAGAAAAAGGCAACTCTTCGCTACGGTAAAAAGTTAAAGCTTAAGGCAACCGTCACTCCCAAAAATGCAACAAATAAAAAGGTCAAATGGAGTGTTTCGAATAAGAAATATGCTTCCGTTTCACAAAAAGGAGTTGTCCGTGTAAAGAAAAAAGGCATCGGACACACGGTTAAAGTTTATGCAAAAGCAAAAGACAATTCAGGAAAAAAAGCTTACTGCAAAGTCAAACTGAAAAAGAAGGTCAAAAAGAAGAAAAAATGATGTTGTCAGTTTACTTTTCTTGTGTTATGATTTGCCTATATTTTACAATTTTCGCGTATTGCGAAAAAAGAAAGGGGCTTTATTATGATAAAGATTACCAATGGACTGATTCGCACGAATGACCGGTGCGTTGGCTGCAACAAATGCATCAGCGTCTGCAGCTGCATGGGCGCCATGGTAGCAAAAAAGAGTGCTGACGGCGCCAATGTTATTGAGGTGGACGGCACAAAATGTGTTGCATGCGGAGCGTGCTTTGATGCCTGTGAACATGACGCAAGAGAATATACGGATGACACTGTCGCTTTCTTTGAGGCCCTGAAACGCGGCGAAAAAATTTCCCTGCTGATAGCCCCTGCATTTTCTGCCAATTATCCCGGAGAATATGAAAGCATTTTGGGCGGTTTGAAAAAATTGGGTGTTAACAGAATGATTAGTGTATCATTTGGTGCAGACATCACCACATGGGGATACCTGAATTATGTTCAAAAACACGGCTTTACCGGCGGTATTTCACAACCCTGCCCGGCAGTTGTCAGTTATATAGAGCACTACATTCCGGAACTTATTCCAAAACTCTTTCCGGTCCAGAGTCCTATGATGTGTACCGCCATTTATGCGGTAAAACACATGGGGATTACGGACAAGCTCGCTTTCATCAGCCCCTGTATTGCCAAAAAAACAGAAATAGAAGCCAAGCGCGGGAAAGGTCTTATTTCTTACAATGTGACCTTTGACCATTTGATGCAATATGCAAAAGCTCATGGAATCAAAGGAACCCCCTGCAAAGACGAAATTGAATACGGACTCGGTTCCATTTACCCGACTCCCGGCGGCTTGAAGGAGAATGTTTACTGGTTCCTTGGTGAAGATGCCTATATCCGCCAGTGTGAAGGCGAAAAACACATGTATCACTATCTGGAAAAAAACAAAAACAAAATCGCAAAAAGTCAGACTCCTTATCTTTTTATTGACGCTCTGAACTGTGCCGACGGCTGCCTTTATGGCACCGGAACAGAACCGGAAAAGACTAAGTCAGATGATACACTGATGGAAATAATGCGGATTAAGGAGAAAAGCAAAAACAACAAATCACGTAACCCCTGGTCAAAGAAATTAACACCACAGGCCAGGCTGAAACAGCTGAATAAACAGTTTGCTTCTCTAAATTTGGAAGATTATCTTTGTGAATATACCGATTTCTCCCAAAACACAAAATATGATGAACCATCGGATGCAGAACTGGATGCCATTTTCAACGATATGGGAAAAACAACACCGGCTTCCCGATGCATCAATTGCTCCTGTTGCGGATATGACACCTGCGAGCAAATGGCACGCGCCATACATAATGGATTTAATTACAAGGAAAACTGTCTGCATTACGTAAAAGATCAGGTGGAAATAGAGAAAAATCATGCCCTTTCACTTGCGCAGGAGGTGGAAAACGAAAAGGACATTATTGCCAAACAGCGTGACAAAATTATTACAACGGTAGCAGACGTCAACAGACAGTTCGATATGGTACAGACAGCTCTGAGCGAAATGGCAAAAGGGAACAACAGCAATGCCGATGAATGCAGCAATATTTCAGACAGCATGAATCAGATTATGAATTTCTGCGAAGAATTGGTAGCCAATATGGATAAAATCAATCATTCGCTTCAGGAATTGACGGAAAACAACGAAGAAGTAGTATCCATCGCTTCCCAAACTAATCTTCTTGCACTGAATGCTTCCATTGAGGCCGCCAGAGCCGGCGAGGCAGGAAGAGGATTTGCCGTAGTTGCGGATGAAATTAATGAACTGGCATCCAGTTCGAGAGAAACAGCATCTCGCAGCAGCGAAACACAGGAAAGAATTCAGGCAGATATTAAGGAAATTCAAAAAAATGCGAAACTGCTGAGAGAAACAATTCAGGACGTTAATCTTCGTATGGAGACTCTGGCCGCCGTTACAGAGGAAATTTCATCCTCCAGTGACATGCTTTTATCCT
>CAZGDT010000049.1:0-9125 GCA_964524245.1 uncultured Eubacterium sp.
AAGAAAAAGGGATTCATACGGATTTTATTCATCTTCCGGAGGGGATTTCCCGCATCAACATGAAAATCTACTCGCATGAGGAAAGCGAGATTAATGGAAAAGGGCCGGCCATTCAGGATGAAAACATACAAAAACTGTATGAAAAAGTCGATTTAATGGGAAGCAATGATATCTTAGTGCTCGCCGGAAGTGTTCCGGATGGAATACCGAATTCATTGTATCGGGACATAATGCATCGTATAAAACAAAAACAAATGAGAATCATAGTAGATGCAACAGGAGATTTACTAATGAATACACTGCCGTATCACCCATTTTTGATAAAACCAAATAATCACGAACTGGGAGAGCTGTTTGATGTAGAAATAAATGACGGAAAAAAAGCACGGACTTATGCAGAAAAATTAAGGGAAAATGGAGCCCGGAATGTAATCGTTTCAATGGCAGGAGATGGGGCAGTCTTTGTTGGAGAAGATGGGACGGCTTTCACATGTGATGCACCGGCGGGAAAAGTGATTAATACAGTAGGTGCAGGGGATTCCATGGTAGCAGGATTTCTGGCCGGGTATTTGAAAAGCGGTGATTATCGGGAAGCATTTCAATTGGGTGTTTGTGCAGGAAGTGCCAGTGCTTTTTCGGAACAGCTTGCAACCGGTGAAGAAGTAAAAAAGTTAAAAAAATCTCATACATTTCTATTTTAGTTTAGGAAGGAGAGGTATCTTTTGAGAATTATTGATTTGCTGGACGAAAGAAGTATATGTCTTGATGGAAAAGCAGAAAATAAAACAGAGGTACTGGAACAAATGATAGACCTGATGGAGGCCGGCGGCAAACTAAAGAATACAGACAGTTACAGAAAGGGTGTGTATGCACGTGAACAGGAAGGAACAACGGGAATAGGAGAGGGGATTGCCATACCACATTGCAAATCCCGGGCAGTATCAGCCCCCGGGCTGGCGGCAATGATTGTTTCAGGTGGTGTAGAATTTGATTCCCTGGATGGCGAGCCCGTGGATTTAATATTTTTGATTGCTGCACCCGATACAAAAGAAAATGTGCACCTGGATGTTCTAAGCCGATTATCCGTTCTTCTTATGAATACAGATTTTGCAAATCGTTTACGTCACGCATCCACTGTGGAAGAATTCAGGAAAATCATTGATGAAGAAGAAAAAGGGACGGAAAATAAAGCGACTACAAAAGTAGAACAAAAGAAAAACATGCCAATCATTCTTGCAGTCACCGGATGTCCGACCGGAATTGCTCATACCTATATGGCAGCAGAAGCGCTGGAAAAGAAGGCATTAGAACTGGGATGCTCAATGAAGGTTGAGACCAGAGGTTCCGGTGGGGTGAAAAATGAATTAACAAAAGAAGAAATTGACTGTGCAGACGGCATTATTGTGGCGGCAGACACCAAAGTGCCACTGGAGCGTTTTTGTGGAAAACGTGTTGTGACAACAAAAGTGTCAGACGGTATTAATAAACCTGAAGAATTGCTTCTGATGATTTTGAATCAAAGTGCTCCTTTGTACGAAGGCAGAAGTGGGGAAGGGAAAATAAGGGAAGCAAAAGTAAGTGATAAAGAAGGACTTGCGCATACAGTGTACAGACATCTAATGAATGGTGTATCTCATATGCTTCCGTTTGTTATTGGCGGTGGTATTATGACAGCGATTGCTTTTCTAATAGATACAATTGCCGGGTATGGAGTCAGTGGCGGTGCGAATTTTGGTTCCTGCACACCGCTATCGGCATTTTTTAAATATGTTGGTGATTTGGCTATGGGGTTGATGGTGCCGGTTCTGGCAGGTTATATTGCGTATTCAATGGCGGACAGACCCGGCCTGGCTGTTGGTTTTACGGGAGGACTCCTTGCAGCCAATGGGAATGGAATGCTGGAAAATTATTCTTTTTTTGGTGGTGGAAGCGGAAATACGGTATCCGGTTTTTTGGGTGGAATTGCAGCAGGATTTTTGGCAGGAATTCTGGTATTGGGGTTGCAGAAGATATGCGAAAAACTTCCGGATTCGCTGGATGGTATTAAGCCGACGCTGATTTATCCGGTAGTTGGCATATTTCTGATTGGAATTTTGATGTGTATGATATTCAATCCGTTAATTGGATTGATTAATACGGAACTTGGCAATATGCTTCGAAGCATATCGGAAGCAGGGATGATTACTGTACTGGGATTAATTCTCGGTGCCATGATGGCAATTGACATGGGAGGACCGATTAATAAGGCTGCCTACGTTTTTGGAACCGGTATGCTGGCAACGGCAACGCAGATGCTTAGTCAGGGAGCGCAACATTCGGATCCTGCCGTCCTGGCCTGTTATATGGCAATGGCTTCCATAATGGCAGGCGGAATGGTGCCGCCGACAGGGATTGCCCTTGCATGCAGGATGTTCAAAAATAAATTTACGGAAGCGGAGCAGGGTTCCGTTATTTCTAATATTGTGATGGGATGTTCTTTCATTACGGAAGGAGCGATACCGTTTGCGGCATCGGATCCGCTGCATGTGATTCCGTGTACGATGGTTGGGGCCGGAACGGCAGGCTTTTTGTCTGCCCTGTTTGGGTGTACGCTGATGGCTCCTCATGGCGGTGTGTTTGTATTTGCCACAGTAGGACGGCCATTTCTTTATACAGCTGCCTGGCTTGGCGGTTCTATCGTGACAGCGCTTATGCTTGGAGTGATTAAGAAACAAGTAAAAATGTAAAAAAAGAATCATAAAACAGGAGGAATATGTGATGAGGGAGTTTCGTTATGTTATTACGGATGAGCAGGGGATACATGCCCGACCGGCAGGATTATTTGTGAAAGAGGCAGCATCCTGTGAATGCAGTGTAACAATCAGCAAAGAGGGAAAAGAAGTTGATGCCAAAAGGATACTTGGTGTGATGGGGCTTGGTGCAAAAAAAGGGCAGGAAATAATTCTGAAGACAGACGGGCCGGATGAAGAGGCTGCCATGGAAAAACTAAGTGCGTTTCTGAAAACGAATTTGTAGAAAACCGGGAGGTGGCAGCGATGATAATATGGGAGGGCAAAAGCGTGTTTGGCGGTATTGCTATCGGACCGGTTGCTCTTTTTGAGAAACGTGAGGAATCGGTGAAACGTTATTCCATAAAAAATGTTGAATGGGAAAAAGAACGTTTTGAAAAAGCAAAGGTAAAAGCAAAAGAGGAGCTTGCAATATTATATAAAAAAGCATTGCGGGAAGTGGGAGAAACCAATGCCATGATTTTTGACGTGCATCAAATGATGTTGGATGATTTGGATTACGTAGAATCTATTTTGAACATGATTGAGTTGCAGAGGGTCAATGCTGAATTTGCGGTGGCGTCTACGGGCGACAATTTTTCCCGTATGTTTGCGGCAATGGATGATGCTTATATGAAAGAACGTGCTGCGGATGTTCGGGATATTTCCAATCGGGTAATTCGGATATTGCAGGGGAGAGAGGCGGAGGAAAATGCCGGTGATGAGCCGGTAATTCTTTTTGCAGAAGATTTAGCGCCCAGTGAAACTGTGTTGCTCGACAAGTCAAAAGTTCTTTCTTTTGTGACAAGATACGGGTCTGCCAATTCTCATACGTCCATTCTTGCCCGGACAATGAACATTCCTGCATTGGTTGGAGTTGAATATACAGAGGGACAGGAAGGGAAAATGGCGATTGTAGACGGATTTGAAGGTAAAATTTATGTAGATCCTGATGATAAAACACTGACTCATTATAAGATGCTGCAAGAGGAAGAAGAGAATAAGAAGAAACTTTTGCAGAACCTGAAAGGAAAAGAGACGGCGACGAGAGATGGAAGAAAGATAAAGTTATATGCAAACATTGGAAGCGTGGGAGACGTAGCAGAAGCGCTTAAAAATGACGCCGGAGGCATCGGGCTTTTTCGCAGTGAGTTTTTATATTTGGGGAGAAAGACATTTCCCGAAGAAGAAGAGCAGTTTAAAGCATACAAGACAGTCGCTGAAAATATGTCGGGAAGAAAAGTGATTATTCGGACTCTGGATATTGGAGCAGATAAAAAAGCGGAGTATTTTAAGCTTGGTGCTGAAGAGAATCCAGCCATGGGATACCGGGCAATACGAATTTGTCTGACGGAACCGGAAATATTTAAGACTCAGCTTCGTGCGCTGTATCGTGCCAGCCATTATGGGGCTGTTTCCATTATGATTCCCATGATTATTTCTGTTAGGGAAATACGACAGGTGAAAGAATATGTCAGTGATGTAAAAAAAGAATTGGAGCAACAGGGGATACCTTACGGACCGGTAGAGCTTGGAATTATGATTGAGACACCTGCGGCTGTTTTAATCAGTGACCTGTTGGCAAAAGAAGTTGATTTTTTCAGTATAGGAACCAATGATCTGATACAGTATACATTGGCAGTAGACCGGCAAAATCCGAAACTGGATAATTTTTATGACGCGCATCATGAAGCAATACTCCGCATGATACAAATGGTAATTGAAAATGGTCACAGAGAAGGTTGTTGGGTAGGAATATGCGGGGAACTTGCCGCTGATACAACATTGACAAAAAAATTTGTTGATATGGGACTGGATGAGCTGTCGGTAACACCCTCCATGGTATTAAAAGTAAGGGAAGCAGTAAGAAGTATATAGTGTCCGTATTATTGGACATATACCTGTGCTATCATCCTCTCATAAACTACACGAGAGGATGATTATAATGTTGAAAGACTTAAAAGATTTATTTATTATGTCAGGAGGTTTTTGCCTGCTGCTTGCTTTTTTCATTTTTTTGCACTGAATCACACACTTAGCGGATGTCCCTGGAGAAGTTTCGTTTCATAACCGTTTGCAGTATTCTTAAGCAGGTCAGAGCGGGGGATGACGGCATCTTTACGTGTTAGCAGAATAATGGTGGAGCCGCCATATTCGAAATAACCTTTTTCTTCGCCCCGGGAAGCAAAACCGCTTTCGGTGTGGTTTTTGATTTTTCCAACAAGAAGTGCGCCTACCTCCATTTGGAGAATGTCACCAAACTCACGAGAATGAATAATTGTATATTCTCTCGTATTTTCTTTGTAAATGGGAAGGTAATCATTCGCAATAGGATTTACCGTGTGGAAAGTACCGTCGATATGATAATTTTTTGTCTTTTTACCTGTAGCTGCGTAAATATAGCGGTGATAATCTTCTACCGTCAGACGGAGAATATAGGCATATCCGCCACGAAAATGGCGAGCCAACTTAGGACTTCGCAATAGGGAGCGCAGAGTGTATTCCGTATTTTTTATGGATAAAGTGGTATTTTCCTGAATCGGATAAACCAACGCACGACAGTCACAGGGACTGATAAGGACATCGGAGTCTTCCGGGACCGGCCGGTAGCCGTCTTTGATTTTTCGTGTGAAAAAATCGTTAAAAGACTGGTAATCCTTTTTGGGATAAAGAGTCATGTCAATGTTATTTCTCTCGATAAAACCCGGGATAAGACGGCGGGAATGAGAAGACGAGAGATACAGACCGGCAAGTTTGGAAATCCGAGGCTGTACCAGGGGCTTCAAAAGAATTCTGCCGAATGTATTTGTATAGAGAAAGGACAGAAGCCTATCCTGTCTTGTTCGGTTAATTATTTTTTTTCCCTGTAAATCGATATAATCCATAAAATTCACCTTCCTTTTCAGCTGAACAAAATACAAATCATAACGGCTGAAACAAGAACCATCATGGCTGCAATAATACCATTGCCCGGTTTTTTGAGACGGAAATCCAGGACATACAAAAATGCGACAACGATATGCATGATGGCAAGTAAAAGAATGAAACAATCATTGTCTGTCAAAGGTTTCAGAAGGTATATAATGGGATAGATGATCGTTATGGTTGTAATGGGGAGACCGCGATATCCTTTTTTTTGCTCAGCCTGCGGGTCGGTGTGTTTCAATTCTTCCAGTACGTTAAAGTATGCAAGACGGATAACTCCGCACAAAACAAATATAATTTCAATGGCAATTCCCCATGGGGCATTTAATCCCATGTGATAGGAGATAATAACCGGTGTCACGCCGAAACATACCAGGTCACAGAGGGAATCAATCTGCACGCCAAATATCTCCATTTCCTTAGTTCGATTTTTCATGGCTCTCGCTATTTTCCCGTCAAAGGTGTCACAGGCACCGGCAAGTGCCAGACAAAGGATGGCATATTTAAAGCTTCCCGTGGCGGCAAGTGACATGCCGATGACAGAAAGTGCCAGTCCTAAGTAAGTTACAATTACAGAATAGTTATAAAATCCAATCATAGTTCTCCTCTTTTCTTCCTTTCATGTTTGCTGTTTTTTTCTCCGGTAACGGTTAAGTGAGTGATAAAGGACACAATACCACTGACAATAAGTAAAATATAGTAACTAAATCCTCGACTAACTAACAGGGATGCCGTTGATAGGGCGGTGCTGCCAAAAATCGGGGTAAATATCCGCAGGTAAAGTCCCTCGCTGATTCCCATACCGCCCGGAAGCGGCAACATATCCACGGAAATGGATATGATGGATTGGAGAATCGTAATTGTGAAAAATGTCTCTGTGCTCAGTCCAAAACTGACATAGACTACATAGGTGATGGAGAATAGGAAAAAACGTTGCAAAAAAGATATAATTGTTGTATTAAAAATTACCAATTTGTTTTCCCGGAGAAATTTGGATGCTCCTTTATATGTTTCCATAGAGTCTTCCAACCGTTTTGTCCTGTTGTTCTTTTCTTTCATAAGATGCAATTTTTTTAACAGGGAAAATCCTTTGGTAATGAGAAATTTTGCCGTGCCGGGAAGAAATACGAGAAGACTCATAAATCCAACACAAAAAACATTAAGCGCGATGCCGAGGTATAGGAAAAACCGGACATCTGCACTGAGAGCATGAAGCATTCCCTGTCCGAATATGGCGACGGACAATCCGATAAAAACAAGGACAAATTTATATTCGATAGTTACCAGCATCAATATAATTGTAGCCGTTGGAATGTCAATATTCTGTTTTTTCATATAGTAAATCTGCATAGGCTGTCCGCCGGAAGCGGAGGGTGTGATACAGCTGTAGAAAAAGCCGACAAAAGAGTACCGGATGCAGTTGTATAATGGTACTTTTATGTGTACTGTGGCAAGCAGATATTTGATAATGACAGACTCACTGCATACATACAAAATGACAAGTAAAAATCCAACGACAAGAAAGATGGGTGCAATTCCCACCAACGAGTGAAGGATAACGGTGAAATCCTGATCCTTAAATATGGCCCAAACCGTTACGGCCAGGAGGGCCACTAAAAAAAGTGCATTGAAAAGATTTTTTCTAGCTTTTTTGCTCACGGGGTACTCCTTTTATCATAAAAAATATTTTTTCATTTATCCACGTAAAGAACCGTTGTACAAAACGATACCAGGAAGTTCTTCTGTTGATTTGAAATAGAATTTCTGCCAGGGTAATGCCGGCAGCGGCATCGGCAATATAGTGCTGTTTCGTAAATTGTGTTGATAAAACTACCAACAGTGCGAAGAAACAGGAGAAAGCCCGATACCATGCAGGTATTTCTTTTCTTCCCCGAATGCCGGTGTAACAAAACCAGCTGACGATACAGTGAATCGATGGGAACAGATTCACCGGCTGGTCAATGCGATAGAGAAAGTGCATCAGCAGGGAACTGAAGCCCTCTCCTGTTATTTCAGGACGGATATTTGTGGTGGGAAATGTGATGTAAAAAATACCGCAAATAATCCGTGAAAGCATATCGGTTACAACGAAACGATAAAATGTTTCCGGTTGTTCCCGGTTTATTCTGGCAGCCAGAATGTAATTGGCAATCCAGAAAAGATAACACCCAAAGTAGATATACATCCATCCCGGTACAAGAGGTACGGCGCGGTCAAAAGCCGTAGTCAGATCATAGTGGTACCGGTCTGCACACAATACCATTGTTCCGCTGTATACAAGCATGTTAAGTGCAAAACAGGAAAGAAGCGGAATAACGGCAAAAAGCGGACAGATGGGATCAATATTTTTTTTCAGCCATTGATACATTGTTTTGTTTCCTTTTCTTTTTTTGAAAACATATGTTACTATTCTACAATATTTTCACCTGTTTTGCAACTTATGATTGTTTTGGAGAGGGGGATGTGATAAGATATTGTTCGACAGTAAAGTAAAAAAATAAGAAGAATTGGGGGAGACCTATGGGAATGTTTGACGTTTTTGTGGCGGTGATTTGGGGGATTGTAGAAGGAATCACGGAATGGCTGCCGGTGAGCAGTACCGGACATATGATACTGGTAGAGAAGTTTCTTAATTTTCAAAATGAAGAGTTTAGTGAGATGTTTCTGGTTGTTGTGCAGTTGGGGGCTATTTTGGCAGTTGTGCTTCTCTTCTGGGATCGCATCTGGCCTTTCCGTTTCCGAAAAAGGAGCAGGACAGAGACCGTGATTAATTGGGATATTATGCAGATGTGGTTTAAGATTGTTGTGGCGTGTCTTCCTGCTGCGATTGTAGGGGTTCTCTTTGATGATGTGATCGATGAAGTGTTTTACAATGAATATGTGGTGGCAGGTGCCCTGATTATATATGGTATCCTTTTTATTGTGGTAGAGAACTGGAACAGGGGGAGAAAGCCCGTGATTCATTCCGTATCGGAAATCGGATATGATACGGCACTGATTATTGGTATTTTCCAACTTCTGGCTGCAATAGTGCCGGGCACGTCCCGTTCCGGCGCGACTATTATCGGTGCGCTCCTGCTTGGTGTGTCGCGTGGGGCAGCAGCAGAGTTTACCTTTTATCTGGCAATTCCCGTTATGTTTGGTGCCAGTCTGCTGAAAATAGTTAAAAGCGGACTCCACTTTGGTGGTATGGAGTATACGGCGTTATTTGTCGGAATGGCTGTGGCACTTGTTGTATCCCTTTTTGTAATCCGTTATCTTATGAGTTATATTCGTAAGCATGATTTCAAAGTTTTTGGATATTACAGGATTGTCCTTGGTATTTTGGTGCTCTTGTTTTTCTGCTTTGTTTGGTAGTCTGATTTTACAAATTCAGTTTAGTGAAACTTGAGGAAGTCCAAGATAATTCAGCAGCCCGACATAGATTGCATA
>CAZGDT010000050.1:0-9042 GCA_964524245.1 uncultured Eubacterium sp.
GTGACATTTTTCCGCCGATGGAATTATATGGAAAGTCAAAAGAGAATCAGTATTTTTACATATCTGCTTGTGCTTCTCTGCATTGCGGGATATCAGGCGCTGAATCCTCAATTTTTAATTTCCTGTATAGGCATTGTTGTTATAGTGGTTGGAATATATATTAATCTTGAGAACCCGGCATTAAAAAAACTTCATTATTATCACACCGAAATGGTAATGGGATTTGCCACATTGGTTGAAAATAAGGATGACAGTACCGGCGGTCATATCCGACGGACAACAGAGTATGTGAAACTTCTTTCCAGGGAATTACGAAAACGCGGAATTTATAAAAATGTATTAACGAAAGACTACATAAATAATCTTTCGCTGGCGGCGCCGATGCATGATATCGGGAAAATATCCGTTCCGGATTCCATTTTGCAAAAACCGGGGAAATTAACGGAAGAAGAATTTGCGGAAATGAAAAAACATGCTGCCAAAGGCGGAGATATTATCCGGGAAACATTCGGACATCTGGGGGAGGAACAATATGGTCAGATTGCCTGGGAGGTAGCAAGATTTCATCATGAAAAATGGAACGGCAAAGGATATCCGGAGGGGCGCAGTAAGGAGGATATTCCATTAAGTGCCAGAATCATGGCAATAGCGGATGTGTTTGATGCCATATCGCAGACGCGGTGTTATCGTCCGGCGATGCCTCTGGAAAAGTGCTTTCAAATTATCAGGGAAGGAAGCGGTCAGGATTTTGAACCGATTCTTGCAGAAGTATTTCTGGATATCCGAGAACAGGTTGAACAGGTGCACCATGAATTGTATTCACCGAAAAAATAAGTGGAAATATTTACGTTTTATGATATAATAATCAGTGAGTACGTTTATAGTAAGGAAAGGAGGGTGCATATGTTTCAAAACGGAAGGAAGACAATCGGTGTCATACTTTGTGATGTATCCTCGCATTATCAGGAACAGATTTGTCAGACTTTATCTGCTTATGTATCAGAGGCAGATTACAATCTGGCCTATTTTACATTTTTTTCATGTTATGGAAATGAAGAAACACGGAATGGACGGGGAGAAGCAAATATTGTATATCTGATTCCGTTTGAAAAGCTGGATGCCGTTATTTTGTGCCACGACACACTGGTTAATAAGCTGGCACTTGAATATATATTAAATAGCATTCGGAATCACTGCGATTGCCCGGTGGTTACCCTGCGGCATGAGTTGGATTCGTATCCGTGTGTTTTAGTTGATCATGGACATTGTGTTGAAGATTTGGTATATCACTTTGTGGATGTCCATCATAAGAAAAGACTGGGATTTATGTCAGGACCGTTTGACCATCCGGATTCGATTCGCCGGTTGGATGATTTCAAGCGTGCACTTGCCAACCGTGGAATTGCCTTTGATCCGAAGCTTGTTTATGAAGGGGATTTTTGGAGCAAAAAGGCAAAAGCGGCAGCCAATTATTACATGATGGAATTGGATGAACCGCCGGAAGTGATTGTGTGTGCCAATGATTATATGGCAAGCTCACTGATGAATGAACTGATTGACAAAGGATTTCTTGTTCCGGACGACATCGCCGTTTCCGGTTTTGACAATATATGGGAGTCATCAATTACACTGCCTCCCATTACGACGGTATCGGTACCGGTAAATGATATGGTCAAAAAAGCCGTCAGTCTCATAGAAAGTATGTGGCGGAATGAAGAAGTAGAGAGGAAAAATTATGTCAGGGCAGATGTGATTTTACGCAATTCCTGCGGATGCCAGACATTTAACATGCAGTCCATGCTGGCGAAGCGTGTTCGTCAGGTCAATGAATATCAGTGCATTATGGAATCGACACAAAGCAACACGTACATGTTTATTGACTTGTCCGATTTGGATCGTGTGGAAGGAATCGAAAAGCATCTTCGAATTGAGCCGTCAGAACATATTGACAGTTTCTTTATCTGTCTGGGAGAAGGACGCGGGAATAAATATCCCAAGTATCGTTCTTCCGGCAACGGTTTTGCGAAGAAAAGCAATGTTGTGGGCGGTATGTTTCATGGAAAGCCGTGTCGTTTCCCGAGCTTTGACACAGCGTGTCTTCTGCCGGGAGATGTTACGGAAGACAAACCGATGATTTATTATTTTTTCCCCGTGCATAATAATCAGTATTCGTTTGGTTATGTTGCAGTCTCTTATGAAGAAAATCACGGAACCGGCAAGACATTCAGCAATTGGCTGGCAATTTTAGGAAATGCGCTCGAGACAATTCGAATCAAGCAGAAGAACCAGGGGCTTCTTCAGGAATTGAACAATCTTTACGTTCATGACGCACTGACCGGCTTATATAACCGTCGCGGCTTTGATTCTCTTTCAAAGGATTATTATAAAAAAGCAAAAAAAGAAAAGAAAACATTTATGGTAGCTGCCATTGACATGGATAATCTGAAAGTGGTGAATGACCGGTTCGGGCACATGAATGGAGATCTGGCATTAAAGACGATAGGTGAGGCCATGCAGAAAACGGCATCCCGTGAAGACGGATGTGCCAGAGTCGGCGGTGACGAGTACAATGTGGTCGGTATCGGATATACAGAGGAAAGCGCAGAGGAATTTGTCAATCGTTTTCAGCGGTATTTGGAGAATTTCAATGCAGAAAGCGGACTGCCTTATCTGATAAAGGCAAGTGTAGGATATTGCATTCTGTCACCGGATGAGGATATGGAATTGGAAGAATGCATTAATTTGGCAGACGGAAAACTATATGAATACAAAAGAAAAAAGAAAGAACTCGGACTGGATAATGTACTGAGAACAGAAGATGACCAAGGAGGCAGCAAAGAGTGACAGAGGATAAAGTGGGAGCAGCACGCGCTGCTTATCGAAAGAAGAGAGTCCGACGCATAAAAAGGATTATCATCGGCGTCATAATCGCTCTTCTGGTAGTGCCGAGCATCTTGTCAGTATTTCTTCTTCTCAAAGTGAATTCGTTGGAGAGGGAAATACAGATTCTTTCGAAAGAGCGTGTAAAAACGGAAGAAAGCAGAAAGACAGCGGCGGTTGAGAAAAAAAAGAATAAGCCTTCCGTGACGGCAAAACCGGCTGTCAAAAAAGTGTATCTCACCTTTGATGACGGACCGGGAGTACAGACGGAAAAGATTCTTGACATATTAAAGAAAAATAAGGTAAAAGCTTCCTTTTTTGTAACAGGGAAGGAAGATTCACAGGCAAAGAAGATTTACAAAAGAATTGTAGAAGAAGGGCACACGCTCGGGATGCATTCCTATTCACATATTTATGATGTTATTTATGAGACAGAGAAAAGTTTCACGGAGGATTTGGACCGGATATATAAGTGTCTGTATGATAATACCGGCGTTTATCCGAAGTTTTACCGGTTTCCGGGAGGAAGCAGTACGTCCAATACAGAGATGCCGATTCAGACATTTATTGATGTACTGAACGAAAAAAAGATATCCTATCTTGACTGGAATGTCATCAGTCCGGATATTAACAATTCCGGGGTGACGAAAAGTCAGATCGTATCCGGTATCATACAGGGAGTAGAAGCTTATGATACTTCCGTTGTATTAATGTATGATGTGGCAGACAGACCGATGACGGTGAAAGCGCTGCCCTCAATTATAAAAGAATTAAAAGAACGAAATTATGAATTGTTGCCGGTGGACGAGTCAATGACTCTGATTCACCATAACAATGGAAATCAGGAGGAAGAAAAATGAGTTTTTTCAAGGAATTGAAAGAAGACATCGCACAGTCCGTCAGCGAACTCGGTGAATCATTGGATGAGAATCTGATTATGCCAGATGAAAATGAGGAATCGAAGGGAATGATGGAAAATCTGACAACCGATTTTCCAAATGAAAATCCGACAGATGAGATTGTGAATGTTGAGGAAGAAGAACCACAGATTGTTGTAGAAAATGAGATCAGTGAAGACAAAGAAGAGGAGGAAGATATTGTGATTGAAGAAGAGATAAAGACGGATATGGCTGAGGAAGAAGAAACAGTGGAAACAGCAGTGGAAGCAGAAGAAATCCGCGCAGAGGAACCGGTACGTGAAATGCCGGCTGATGAGGAAGAGGATGACAACAGGGAAGTGACCGTCATTACAAAAGGAACTACCATTAACGGTGGAATCAAGTCCGATACATCTCTTGTTGTTAAAGGTACTATTGAAGGTGATGTGGAATGTCAGGGGAAACTGACGATTACAGGTAGAGTAGCAGGTAATACCATTGCTTCCGAAATTTATGTCAACACACCGAGACTGGAAGGTGACATTAACAGCCGGGGTATCGTAAAAATTGATGTCGGAACTGTTGTTATCGGAAATGTTAACTGTACATCCGTATTAGTAGCCGGAGCAGTTAAAGGTGATATTGAAGTCAATGGTCCGGTTATTGTTGATTCCACAGCTGTTGTAAAAGGTGACATCAAAGCGAAATCCATTCAGATTAACAGCGGAGCCGTAATTGACGGACATTGTTCACTGGCTTATGCAGATGTGGATTTGGATTCTTTCTTTGAATAAAAAGGGAGGACTGCAGGAAGATGAGCAAATATAAAAGAGTTTTGTTAAAATTAAGCGGAGAGGCTCTTTCCGGCGATAAAGGGACAGGGTTCGATGAATCGACCTGTGTGCCGGTGGCGAAGCAGATTAAGGCATTGGTGGATGGTGGTACGGAAGTTGCCGTCGTTATCGGCGGAGGAAATTTCTGGCGGGGCCGATCCAGTGAAAACATAGACCGCACAAAAGCGGATCAGATTGGCATGATGGCTACGGTGATGAACTGTATATATATGTCGGAAATTTGTCGTTCAACCGGACTTATGACACAGGTTCTTACACCATTTTCATGTGGAGCATTTACGAAATTGTTTTCCAAAGATCGTGTAAACAAATATCTTGGTAAAGGAATGGTTGTATTTCTTGCGGGCGGCACGGGACATCCGTATTTTTCCACGGATACCGCGACTGCGCTCAGAGCAATTGAGATTGATGCGGATATTATTCTTGCGGCAAAATCCATAGACGGAGTATATGATTCGGATCCGTTCTCCAATCCGAATGCGAAGAAATATGATACGATGAGAATGGAAGATATCGTAAACCGTCAGCTTGGTGTAATAGATTTGGCGGCTGCCGTTCTTTGCATGGAGAATAAGATGCCGATGTTGGTTTTCGGATTAAATGAAAAAGACAGTATATTGAAAGCAGTAGATGGCACGATTCAGGGAACCATCATAACTGTGGATTGATGGAGGAATAGGAAATGGATATAAATTTATATGAAGAGAAAATGGAGAAATCTCTGACCAATCTGGAAAATGAGTATACGGCGATTCGTGCCGGACGTGCAAATCCAAGAATATTGGACCGCATTCAGGTAGATTATTATGGTACACCGACCAACCTTCAGGGGGTTGCCAACATATCCGTGCCGGAAGCCCGCATGATTCAGATTCAGCCGTGGGATGCCGGACTGATTAAGGATATTGAAAAAGCAATTCTGTCTTCTGATTTAGGATTGACGCCGGCCAATGACGGTAAGGTGATTCGCCTTGTATTTCCGGAACTGACGGAAGAACGCCGTAAAGAACTGGTAAAAGATGTCAAGAAAAAAGGCGAAGAGGCAAAAGTGGCTGTCCGCAATATCCGTCGCGATGCCAATGACGCTGTAAAAAAAGAAGCAAAAGCCAATGAAATTTCTGAGGATGAACAGAAGCAGATGGAAGATAAAATCCAGAAATTGACGGATACTTATGTAAAAAAAGTAGATCAGGCGATAGAAGCTAAATCAAGTGAAGTCATGACTGTATAAAAGGAACGTGCGGTGTGCCGTGCGAAAGGACAGCCCATTCCTATGATGATAGGAGTACCGTCTGTCCTTCCTTTTTGTTTATGAATGGAGGATACTATGCAACGATCAGAATTACAGGCCCCCAATCATGTAGCGATTATTCTGGATGGGAACGGGAGATGGGCGAAAAAACGTCATCTTCCCAGAAAAGCGGGACATGCGGCAGGGAGCAGGACAGTAGAAAAAATATGTGAAGACGCTTATAATCTCGGAATAAATTATCTGACGGTATACGCGTTTTCCACAGAAAACTGGAAGCGCCCGGAGGACGAAGTAAACGCTTTGATGAAACTTCTTCGGCAGTATTTAAAAGATTGTATTAAACGAAGCACGAAAAACAATATGTGCGTCCGGGTAATCGGAGATATCACGCCTTTGGAAGAAGATATGAAAGAGAGCATTCGTGAGCTGGAAGAAGCGACCAGGGATAATACCGGACTGCATTTTCAGGTAGCGCTTAATTATGGAAGCCGTGATGAGATGATACGGGGAATGAGAAAACTGGCAGGAGAAATAAAAGCCGGCAATCTGCAGCCGGAAGATATTACGGAAGAGATGCTTGAAAAACATCTTGATACGGCCGGTATACCGGATCCGGATTTGATGATTCGAACCAGCGGTGAGATACGATTGTCTAATTTTATGCTTTGGCAGCTTGCTTATACGGAGTTTTATTTTACGGATGTACTCTGGCCGGATTTTGATAAGGATGAACTTGCGAAAGCCATTGAATATTACAATGGAAGAGAACGCCGATACGGAGGAGTTTAGGAGGATAAATTATGTTTGTTACAAGATTGCTTAGCGGTATCGTATTGCTTGCTGCGATCGGACTGCTTTTTTGGACCGGCGGCAACTGGCTTATTCTTGCGACAGGGCTTTTGGCTCTTGCGGGGGTATATGAATTGTTTCGTGTCTGGAAAATGCAGAAGCACCCGATGGCTGTCGTTACCTATATTGCGACAGCAGGATATTCTACGATGCTTAGTTCTGTTTTTTTAACATCAGAATTTTATGAGCTGGTGCCGGTTGCGGCACTTCTTGCACTGCTGACGGTATATGTAATCCGATATCCGAAAGATACCATACTTCAGGTTGGCAAATCTTTGTTTGCCTTTATGTACGTACCGGTCATGTTAAGCTTTGTCTTTCTGCTGCGTGAGCGTGAGATGGGGATGTGGACCGTTTGGCTTGTGCTGATTAGTTCATGGGGCGCCGACACCTGTGCTTATTGTGTCGGTAAGCTGATTGGGCGGCATCACTTCTCTGAATTGAGTCCCAAAAAAACGATAGAGGGATGCATAGGCGGCATAGCCGGAGCCGCAATCATTGCATTTGGGTATGCGTGTTTTGTTCCGTCAGGTGTAACCGGTTACTTTATGTCAGATGTAAGAATTATTTTTCCAATTGTAGCAGCGGTAAGCGCCTTTGTTTCGCAGCTGGGTGATTTATCTGCTTCTGCGATTAAAAGAAATTACGAGGTAAAAGACTATGGAAAAATTATTCCCGGACATGGAGGAGTATTGGACCGTTTTGACAGTGTGATATTTGTGGCACCGTTTATTTATATTTTGTTGTCCATATTCACAAATATTATGTCCTGTTAAAAGAAAAAGAGGGTGAAGGAAAATGAAGAAACTTACGATTCTTGGAGCGACCGGTTCCATCGGCACTCAGACGCTGGATGTGGTACGTCACAATCGGCAGGATTTTGAAGTGAAGGCATTGACGGCAGGTGTCAATGTGGAGAAAATGGCAGAATTGATTCTCGAATTTAATCCGTCTTATGCCGTTATGAAAAATGAGGAAAAAGCAAGAGAATTAGAGAAGCTCATTCCACATTCCTCCTGTACCGTTTTGCATGGGATGGATGGATTTGTGGAAGTATCGGTTCTGCCGGAGACGGATATTGTGGTGGCTGCCATGGTAGGGATGATTGGTATTCGCCCGGTAATGGAAGCGATACGTGCCGGCAAGGATATTGCACTGGCAAATAAAGAGACACTTGTAACGGCAGGACATATTATTATGCCTCTGGCGAAGGAATATGGAGTATCTGTTTTGCCGGTAGACAGTGAGCATTCTGCTATTTTTCAATGTTTGAACGGGGAGAACAAAAGCCGGATTGAAACAATCTTTTTGACGGCCTCCGGCGGTCCGTTTCGTCATCATACAAAAGAGCAGCTGCAGGATGTAACGGTTGAGCAGGCACTGTCACATCCCAATTGGTTTATGGGCTCCAAAATCACGGTGGATTCTGCCACCATGATAAATAAAGGGCTGGAAATGATTGAAGCAAAATGGCTCTTTGATGTTGACATGGATCAGATTCATGTACTGATCCAGCCGCAAAGTATTATCCACTCGATGGTGGGATTTCGTGACGGAGCCGTGATGGCGCAGATGGGGACGCCCGATATGAGACTTCCGATTCAGTATGCGCTCTATTATCCCGAGCGTAATTTTCTGGGCGGAGAGCGCCTCGATTTTGAAAAGCTTGCGCAAATCCGTTTTGAAAAACCGAATACAGACACACTGCATGGCATACCATTAGCAGTAGAAGCATCCCGCATGGGAGGAAGTATGCTGACTGTTATGAATGCTGCCAATGAATATGCCGTAGCAAAGTTTTTGAATCGTGACATTGGCTTTCTGCAAATATATGATATGATAGAATATGCGATGAAAAAGCATCATACGATTGCAAATCCTTCTCTGGAACAGATTTTGGAGACAGAGAAAGAGGTTTATGAACGATTGGATGTAGAATGGAGGAAGATAAGAAGATGAGTGCTTGGGCAATTTTTCTTGCAATTGTAGTTTTCAGTATTATCATTTTGTTTCACGAATTTGGTCATTTTATCGTGGCAAAATGGAATAAAGTAGGGGTTATCGAGTTTTCTCTCGGGATGGGACCGCGTCTGATTTCCTGTGTAAAGACGGAAAACGGACGTAAAGTTCTGTTTTTTAAATCGTCCCGTTATCTTGAAGAACATCCGGAATATGCAGAAAATACCGTTTATTCCTGGAAGCTCCTTCCTTTCGGTGGTTCCTGCATGATGCTCGGTGAGGAAGAAGCAGTGGAAGATGAACGTTCATTCAGCAAAAAATCCGTTTACGCACGAATGGCAATTATTTTTGCCGGTCCGTTTTTTAACTT
>CAZGDT010000051.1:0-8948 GCA_964524245.1 uncultured Eubacterium sp.
TATCATCATCGTGATTGCCGAGAGCTACACTCATCATCAAATCCTTTAATGACACATACGGTTTTCTTTCAAGCTGTCTTGATGTAGTTTTCTGTGACTTTGTAACACCGACTGCATCCACAAGCACATAACCGAGCTTCTGTGTTGTTGCAGACGGCGTAACGCTTTGCAATCCGTCTTTTGAAAGGGTTCTTGTCGCTCTGCCTTTCATCTGTTCAAAGTAATTGGCACTGCGAACATCACGCATAAACACAAGGCACTCGATAGGCTTAACATCTGTACCTGTCGCAATCATATCAACCGTCACGGCAATACGGGGATAATAGTCATTTCTGAACGCAGAAAGTACACTCTTAGGATCTTCCTCAGAGCCGTAGGTTACTTTTTTGCAGAATTCGTTACCTTCACCAAATTCCTCACGCACTATTTTTATAATATCGTCTGCGTGGCTATCTGTTTTTGCAAATATAAGTGTTTTTGGAAGCTCCCATTTCTTTGTTGTAGGGTTAATTCTTTCGGGGAACATCTCTGTCTGTGCCTTTTCCTTAAATGCTTTTATAACATTTCTTATCTGTGATGGGTTTACAACATCACGGTCAAGTCGACTTGGTGCATAGTTTACATCTTCGTCAAGCTGTTCCCAGCGTTTCTTTCTTGAAAGTCTGTCACGCTTTTCAACGACTTGCTTTAATATAACTCCGCCTTTTGTAGTTATATCGGTTTCGATTAAATATGTACCGTCACGACCGACATTAACACCTTCTATAACAGCCTGTTCATGAGTATATTCACTTACAACATTCTCATTAAAGAAACCGAAAGTTCTCTTGTCCGGCGTTGCAGTAAGACCGATTAAAAAAGCATCAAAATAGTCAAGCACCTGTTGCCAAAGGTTGTATATAGAACGATGACATTCATCTATGATGATAAAGTCAAAAAATTCTATCGGATATTTTTCGTTATAAGCAACCTCTTTCGGCTTGCCGTTCATTTGTTTTGCTGTTAAATGTTCATATTCTAAAGATTCGTCAAGCTCTTCGCCACGCAGAATGGAATACATTCTCTGGATGGTGCTGATACATACATGTGTGCTTTCGGGAATAAAAGATTTATTCAGTCTGCAAACATTATATAATTCAGGGAAGAGTCTTGCATCGTCATAAGGCTTATATTTTTTAAATTCTTCTTCAGCCTGTTCGCCAAGGTTCTTGGTATCAACCAAAAACAAAACTCTTTTTGCCTTTGCACAGCTTAAAAGTCTGTATGTATTTGTAATAGCTGTATATGTTTTACCGGCACCTGTTGCCATTTGAACAACAGCACGAGGGCGGTTCTCACCAAAAGACTTTTCAAGATTAAGAATAGCCTTTACCTGACAATCTCTAAAGCCTTCTTCCGGCAATTCAGGGAATACTTTTAAACGATTGCGAAGCGTAGTTTCACTTTTTATCCACTCAAGCAAGGTTTCAGGGCGGTGGAAAGTAAATACCTCTCTTGACCGAGCTTTTTCATCATCATAGTCGCAGAAATGGGTAATTAAATCAGTCGCCTCATAAGCGAAGCGAATATGAGTCTTTGATTTAATGAACTTCAAATCACTTTCAATATATCTTTTGGACTGTTCAGCAACAGATGTTAAACTTTCCGCTACTTGCGTCTTTTTTGCTTCAATTACACCGCAAGGGATTTTATTTACAAAGATAAGATAGTCAACAGGACCGCTACTTGTAGGATATTCACGCACAACAACGCCAAGCGATGCTGCAGGATTAAATTCCGAAAAATCCTGTACGACATAGCCTGATTCCGCAAGCTTTCTATCTATTTGTATTCTTGCTTTTGTTTCGGGTGTCATTTGTTTCACCTCTTGCTTTCTCATTTTCAGATATTTATTTTGTGTACGCTGCCTGCAATCTCTCAACAACACTTGATTGAGTCATCTCTCGTATACCAAGCTGTTTGAAATTCACTTTATCATCGCTGACTGCATTTATAAATACCTGCATATCATTATATATTTCCTGCGGAACTGAAAGTCGCATTTCAGGTGTCAAGAGAGATGTGAGCCTGTAAATATCGTTTTTGTGTTTCTTAATATCTTTGCTATCAACAGAATTTTCATCAGACGCTTTTTTCTCTGAAAGATCTGCCCACGCTTTAGCTTTCAAAGGAATAAGATGCAAAGCGTCTAAAATAGCAATTCCATCAATCTGTATAATGCCATTTTTAATGAAATCATAGTAATTATCATCAAGCAAAATAGCCGACAGACTTGACAATTCTTCATCAAGCGGCAGAGGTGTAAGCACCGCATTTTCCGGCAACTTCAGATTATCGGGCTTTCTTGAAAAAATTTCAATCATAAACGGATATTCAGATGATATAGGATGAGAAAATCTATAAAACTGCGGTTTCCCTGTACTTTTGTTTCTATGCTCATATCCGGCATCAACTATATATTTCCAAAGCAGTCTTCCAAACTCAGCAGTAAGACTTTCCACAATAAGAACTATATCCAAGTCCTTTGTGGCTCTGAAATCCTCGCCAATTTCACTCATAAGCAAATCACAGGCTGTGCCGCCTATAATTGCATACTGATTATCCATATCCTTAAAGTGTTCTTTAAAACTGTTAATTCCTGTAACCATATATCAATCCCACACTTTCTCGTCAAGCAAGTTTTCAAGTTCTATTTGTACACGCTCATCTGCATCATCGTCAAAGCAGACTGCAAGAGATAAAATATCTGTATAATTATTATCACTCAACTTTGTAGTATCATATTTCCAAAATTCAAGCACGCATTGTTTTTCTGTATCAATTAAAGTTTCCGAATATATTGCATCCTTTATTTGACCTATGCTGCCATATACTTCCGGCTGTGACGGATTCAACATTCCGTGAATCGAAAGTGCTGATAATCCGGATTTGAACATCGAGCTGTCAATCTGGTTTTTATTGATATACACCGTTTTTCGTATCGGATTTATAAAATATGGTTTTGCTTTTTCAAATAAGTCCTTTGGAAATAAATCGCAGCAAAGCAGTTTCAATCTGCCTTCAGACTTGATTTCAACAATTCCTAATTCTGCAAGCTGTTTTGCAGCTCTTAACACAGACATTGGTGCAAGTTCAAATTTTTTCGCAGTTTCGCTTAAATACATCGGTTTGCACTTTCCGTATATAAATGCAAACAAAAGCATCTGTGCAGACGGGAGCAATTTCTCCAGTTTTAACACTGCCAGAGGTTCGCTGTCAAAAACTTCCTGTAATGCTATTCCCATAAAAGGAAGATATAATTGTTTATCGTTTACAACAAAAGGGATTTTATTTTCAATAAAAGATTTTCTTTTTTGGCGTGTTATTTTATCTAATTCAAAGACAATAGGGCATTTACAAATTTTCTGTATTGCGATTAAATGTTTTTTGACAGTATTTATAACTGCAAGTTCTTCTTTTGGCTGAATGAAAATGCAGTTTTGATTATTTAACTGAACCTGTTGGAATTTGTATTCGTCTGTTAAAAAATATGGAAGTTTATTACTATACTCCCATTTTTTTCGGATAATTTTTGCACCTAAAATCTCTGTAATGTATTCCATAAAATCACCAGCCTTTTAACTTTACGACTTGATTATAACATAATTAGAGTTAAATGTCAATGTTCAAGTTAAAATAAAAATATTTTTTTACACAAGATGACTTTTATGACCGCCTGCTCAATTATCCGTACAAATCGTGGTTTACTCTTGCAGAGTAGTAATTATCCATTGTTGACGGGGCATTAAAGAGTGTTGCCAAAAGGTACTGTCTGATGTTACGAACCTGTGTTTTGTTTTCTTTCATACAATCAAGTACAAACTCTATATGTTCGGCATTTAATTTAAGTAATTTATTTTTTACAAACGCTGCAGGGAAGTCAGTCCCCGACACTCTGATGGTATCTCTTGATGATGATAATGTTTCGGTTAGGATGTCAACTATTTCATCAAGAGCATCGGGGCTGCATCTTTCGCAGAGAATGTCGTACTCAATATTATCCTTAACAATATCTCTGTTTTTCATTATCTCATTCATTTTTGTTCTTTTCGGTTTTTCGTTGTACTTGGAAGAGAAAGGAATTGAATCGATATTTAATAAATCATTATTTAATATTTTTCTATTTGATTTATCTTTATTTAATTGTGTGGGATTATCCAATGTAGGTTTTTCCAATGTGGGATTATCCAATGTTGGATTTTCCGACATAGGTTGAAAGTCAGTATTTTCAAGCTGTGGCATCTCATAGATAACATATTCCGCTTTGCCTAAAAGACCTTTATCATCCCTGACTCTTGTACGCACAATATAACCCTCCCGTTCAAGTTCCTTTATTGCTTCACGAACAGAGTCCTTGCCCTCTTTGTTAATGTAAGCAAGACCGTTTAAGCTGTAATCCCACTCGGCAGGAAGTGAAAGCATCTGAGATAATAATCCTTTTGCCTTTAAAGATAATTTTTTATTCTTCAGGTGATGGTTCGACATCACTGTAAAATTTGTATTTTTCTCAACACGAAATACCGCCATTTTTCATGCCTCCTTTGTATTTCTGATTAAATAGAAAAAGCAGCGACCGTTTTGATCACTGCTTCTCGCAAATATTATTCGGTTTATTCGTAGGGTTCATCCGAAACGCAGTCGGGTGGATAAACTTCAATCATCTTTCCATTTACAAGATAAGGTTTCGGTATATATTCTTTGATTTCATTCTTAAATACACCTTTAAGCTCCTCATGTTTGATACCAAAAACAAGGCAATTTTCTTTAAAATAGCGCAAGGTTTTTATGATAATTTCTTTCTGATATTCCATACACGCAATAACCGCCATATTTTCTTTATCAACCATTAGGGTCTGTCTTATTGCCGGAAATTTGTTTTTGATGTTCATATCGAGCGAAACAACCATAGGGTAGTTTTTAATAATAGCATCGCACAGATTATATTCAGACGGTGGTTCTGTTGCATTCATAGCTTCTATGATTCTTTCTTTATAATTCGGAACCGTCAATATACTCATTTGCAAAACTCCGTCCTGATTTAACGGCACCCATACAATATCCCTGCCAATCTTTTCCAAAGCAACTTTAAAATATTCCTTCCCTTGCCCAAGTTTCTCTGTGGGAGGATTAAAGAGAACTGTACTAAGATACAAATTCTGCAAATTTTCGCCCACGAGCATAATTTTTACATTCCTTACATTCTTTAATTCGTTTATAAGCCTCATAAAAGTTTCTTGCTCATAGTTTGGAAGTATCCAGTCATCATAACCCTCTACATAGTAAGGAACATATACTGTATCATGAATTTTAAGAAGTCCTAAAAACCTTGTGTTCGCAAGAACTTTTTGACTATATTCGTCATACATTTCCGTCTTCACAATATAGCCAATTTCACTTTCATTCAGGTCATGCAGATTCTTGCAAAAAACATTTATTCCTGCAAGATGCAGAAGTATCGTAAGTTTTGCACTGTCAACCTTTCGCTTATATCCGTTTCTGTGGATGTTCATACGGGCATCTTGTTTAAATTCCCAACTCATATCCAAAAGCACTTTTCTACCATAATCTGTAAGTTTGAAACTCTTTTTGTCACTCTGTTTTTTTATGAGCATATATGTCTGCATATAGGATATAACATCTTTATGGAATATGATGGAATCAAACCTTTTATCAAGGTCTGTTGGTATGTACCTGCAAAGACCGCATAATCTCAAAAAATCACAATCATAATTAGAATAAAACATAAGTTTCCTCCTCTCAAATAGAAAAAGCACCTTCAAAATTTTCTTTCAAAGGTGCTTGGTGAATATTATTTAATTGTACTTCCGGGAACTAACAACTCTTTTGCAAAATTTGTTTTCTCAAGGTTGATATCAGTCCTCGGATAATTTGTTTGGAGCAGCATATTGTCCGTCCGTGCCACATCATAGTAGCTGATATCGGCTATGTACCATCTGCCGTCAACATACACCTCGTTCCATGCGTGGATATCATCAACAACGCTTACGCAAGGTATTTCTGCACGCTGACAAAGGAACATAAAAGCATTTGAATATGTTGCACATATCGCATTGACGGGCGGTGTTTCGGTAAATACTCTGTTAATTCCTGCGGCATTATCCTCCTTATAAACAACTCTGTCGCAGATATAATTCGTAATCCTTTTTACTTTTTTCCTGTCTGGTAAATTCTTTATTTCTGCAATAAAGTCATCAGTTGCTTCAATAGCAGGTTTCAGATGAGTATTTATATACGGCATACAAATTCTGTAACCGGGATATTCGTAATAATTTTTCTTGCCGGGTTCAAAACCAAGCTTGAAATTATAATATCCGCTGAGAGCCGCACTCACAGAATTCATAGCAGTATTAGTTTTGCCGACATCCGTCATAGTTGCATTCGCTCCGATGTAGTGAGCATAGGAATAACTGTTGTTGTAATTATTTTAATCGGCGTTTGATGTTATTTCTTTAACATCAACAATCGACTGCCTGATGGCATTGTATGCCTCCCTGGTATATACTTCGTCAAAAATTTCGGGGTTGGCATAAGAAGAATAATCCTCTTTGGAATATACCTCGCCGTCAATTACATCATTTCGCTTGTCCTCGCCAACCGTAACCACACCGTTATTGTAGTCTATGCTGATATCAAGAGCCTCTGCCACATCACGAAGTTTTAGATAATTATTGCCGTTTATGATGTAGGCTTCAACATCTGCTTTAACACCGTTAAAATAAATCTCATGATTGGAAAGTATTGCAGTTATGCCCGTTGCGGCTGCACCTATGCCGCCGAACATTAAAGCACCAAGTACCAATCCCGTTAAAAATGAATATCTTCTCACAAGACCACCTCCGTCTTTGATTTGTCTGCAATATCAAGCATACGATATGCTGCTTTTAGACCTTTTGCAGAGTCTTTTTTATCCGTTTTGCAAAAGGTGTGCAGTAAAACTACATCTTCATCTGCAAGGTAGAACATTATGCGAATGGCACAGCCAGATGCTCTCAAACGCAGTTCATATAGCTCTTTATATCTTGATGTTGAAATGTGTCTGACATAAGGCTCACATAAGAGATTGTGTTCATCCGCTACATAGTTCAGTAGAAATTTCAGTTTGTTCTTTGTTTTGCTATCGGCAGTTTCAAAGAATTTTAGTGCTGAATTATATTCATATATTTTTCTCATTGCTCTGTCAAATCCTTTCGCTTAAATGAATCAAATGTAACAGCGTTCTCCAGTGCCTGACTCGCAATATTACCCATTTTTTCGGTTATATGAGTATAATATCTCAATGTAAATTCAAGCCTTGAATGACCAAGCATTTCCTGAACATAGCGTGCACTGACACCGCTTTCAGCAAGAACCGTAGCATAAGTGTGCCTCAAATTATGGAATTTGAAGGATATGCCAAGGTCTTTTTTAATTGTTCTTGATAAAAACTTAATGCTGTTGGTTGTAAGCATTTCACCGTTTACCTTGATGTTGATAAAATCGGTAATTTCCATATACTTTTCTTTGTTTCTTACCAATCTGTCAGTGACAAAATTGCGTTTCCAACCATCATCATAAAAGAGCTTATTATCTTTTTGTTTTGCCTTCAGGTTTTTGAGATATTCACAAAAGCTATCCGTAATATTAACACTTCTGTAAGCATTCTTTGTCTTTAACGGGCAGAAGCACCATTTTCTGTCCTGGAACAAAAGCTGTTTGTTAATTTTGATTTTCTTGTTTTCAAAATCCACATCCGACCATTGCAAAGCAAATACTTCACTTTCACGAAGTCCGGTATTGAGTGCAATATAAAACGGAATTATTACATTTGTATCTTGCAATCTTTCGTTCATTGCGGTGAGTTCTTCGGCGGTATATGCTCTGATTTCGCCTATATGTCTCGGATCGGGAGGAGGAGTAACTTCTGTGAATATATCCTTTTTGGTATACTGCCTTTTGTGAGCATAGCCAAACAATACCTTTAAGAATTTATACAAACCTTTCACGAATTCCTCGCTTAATGTAAGCTGTTTCTCATGCAAAAAATCGTGTATCATATTGGCATTTATCTGGTACATATAAAATGTTCCAAATTTTTTCTGATAATGATTTTTGTATAAAGACTTATATCTTACAATTGTGGCGTATGCTCTTGTTGCCGGAGCCTCTTTTTCGATGAACTCAGTATAAACATCCGTAAAAGTGATTTTTTTGTTTTCAATGTAATCACCCGTGTTATTATACATATAAAGAGCGTCGTTTAGTGCTTTTTCCGCTTCTCTTCTGCTTTTAAATCCACTTTTTTCAACTTGACTTCTTTTTCCGTCAACAATACCCATTTCAATTCTGTACGACCATGTTGCACCTTTTTTCCTTACACTTCCTCGCATAAATTAAGACCTCCTTTTTGTCTTGTTAATTTTATTTTAGCAAGTTAATAACAGAAATCTTAATTTTTGAAACAAAATTTTTGATGCAAAATACTTTTCTTTCAAACAGGTTCTTTTACGGGAGATAGACCGCATTTTCCCACGAAGTCATTTTTTGAAGTGCCTCAAAACCTCATCACGACTGGATTTGTGGGCATTTACGTGGGAAATGGTTTTTTTCGGGTATTTTTTTGTTCTTTTCCCACGGATTTCCCACATATCATAAAAATGAACCTGAATACGAAAAAACACGACTAACCAAAACCAGTTAATCGTGTTTCTTGACTATTCGTTTAAAAAAGCCTTATTTTATGCGGATTTCAAAGGATATCTAATCGTATTTTATCGTATTTATTTTTAATTAAAAATATCTCTTCAAAAGTCCCTCAAATGCCTTTCCGTGGCGTGCTTCGTCACGAGCCATCTCATGTACGGTATCGTGAATCGCATCCAGACCGTTCTTCTTGGCACAGATTGCAAGGT
>CAZGDT010000052.1:0-8921 GCA_964524245.1 uncultured Eubacterium sp.
CACGCCTTTGCATATAATTTTGATAGGATAAATCCATTTTGGCAGCGGTCACCCTATTGTCAACCCCGGCCATTCGGAACAATATGAGTCATTTTTCTTTATTCTTCCGAAAGCCGCTTTACCATAATTCATGCTGAAATTCTCTGAACACCGCACTGCCGCCGCATTGTCTCGTCGCATAACAAAATAAGCCTGCCCGCACACCGCTAAAATAATCCAGCTTAAAACGCATCTTCTGTGGATCTCCAAACGGCTGCCATTCATCATCTGTGAAAATCTCAAACCACGCCATATCTTTCATTCGGGTGAATTCTGCCTTTAAGCGCACTGTCACAAAAGGACGTACCAATGGCATTTCTGCCACGGTAACCGGTCTTGTCGTATCCGTCTGAGGATTCATTTCCCCCTTTGTTTCCCCATTCCGTTTCTCCTGCACTAAGAGATAGGAATCTCCCTTTCGTTTTATTCCTATATAACAATAATCGCTTTGCAGCAGACACAATCCGGCCACATCACCATCTGACAATTCTTTGCCGTCTATCTCAACCGTAACACGGCTCCCCGGATACATCAGCCGCTGTGTCAATGTATTGGGTGCCTGTGTTACATTGTCGCATTTTTCGCTTGTCTGTATACACAAACACCCTCCTCCCATTTTTATAAATTCTTTTCTCGGCACATGATTCCACTGCCAAAAAAGTTTTAATGTGTCATCTGTAAAATCATCTCCACCATACACATGGTCATACACATATCCCGGCCGCGAATCATACGTCGTAAAAATTTCCTCTATCCGGCCATTCATTCCAAAAACCGGAAATTCGTCTTCAAAATGCACCGGTACAAGAACCGGGATTCTCCCTATCGCCCCACTGTCCCGAAACAGAACAGCATACCGGCTGCCATCCGGCGCTTCCACAATACCACCCTGTGCCACACCCTGATTGCAATAACCGCCATCCGTATCGAATACCTCTTTTCCCCGATACGGTCCTTCTACATGTTCTGACACAAAACAGGACTGTGTGCGTCTTGCTTTTTTTCCATTGTTCCAATGAATAAAAAAAAGATAATATTTGCCGTCTATTTTATAAAAATGAGTCCCTTCATACCCAAGGCTAACATCCGGATCATCCTCTACAACAAGCGAACGAATACCGTTTTTCTTCGGTGCCGTCATTTCTTCATTCAATTCTGTTACATAAATCTGCCGATTTCCATATGCAATATATACATGTTCCTCATCAAATAAGAGTGAACAGTCATGATAGAACCCTTCAATTTCTTTTCTTTCCCATGGCCCCATAATATCCGCAGAAGAAAACAAATATGTCTTTCCCGTATCATTTGCCACGAAACAAATATAATATCTTCCCTTATGGTAACGTAAAGACGCCGCCCACATTCCCTGTCCGTAAGCATTTTGTCTTTGTTTCATACATTGCTTCTCTGTTACTTCCAACGTTTCATACACATAAGAAGCCAATTCCCAGTCAATTAAATTATACGAACGCAAAATTGCACACCCGGGCATAAAATGCATCGTAGTACTGACCATGTAATAAGTATCCCCTACACGGATCACGTCCGGATCCGGATAATCTGTGCCAATCAGGGGATTCACCGAGCGTTGCAATTCCGGCAAAAAATGCTCCAATGCTTTTGCCACTCCATTTTCGTCATTGGTATCCGTGACATAATCTGCTGTTTTCTTCGCCTCTTCTTCTGCGTTTCCCATGGCAACTCCGACGCCTGCCACCCTTAACATATCTATGTCATTGCCACTATCACCAAAGGTTATCATTTCTTCAGCAGCAATCCCCAAATACTCTCCCAGCCACAAAAGAGCACTTCCTTTCGTGACGCCGCTTTTCGTCACTTCAATGTTGCGCATTCCGCCGGATACCGCATGAAACTGCGGATACTTATTCATTACAGTCCATGCTTCATCATACCCCCTGCGGATACCTTCTTCATTTTCCACAAAATTGACTGTTAATTTTTCAACCTTGTCTCCGCGTTCTTTTAAATATTGCGTTAAATTCGGCACCAGAGTACGAGAAGTCCGTATATACTGTTTTAACTCTTCACTTACCGGCATCTGTTCTACAAGCGGGCGCTTTTTCTCACTCATAAAAGAATCCCCTTTCAAAAAAGGGTCTGCCATAACCGGCAGCGATTCCAGTTCATCCAGCATCGGTAAAAAGTCCGCTAAATCCATCGACTCTTCACGAATACATTTTCCCGTTTCCATTTCATAAATACCTGCACCGTTAGATGTTATTACATAACGGACTCCCTCCAGATCCGCTATTTCTTCCGACAAGCCACAAAACGGACGACCGGTTGACGGAACAATTTCAATTTCTCTTTTGGCTGCACGTTCCAGCAGCAACTTCGTTCTTGGCAAAATTTTCTTGCGTTCATCCAATACTGTCCCATCCATATCAAAAGCAATCAATCGTATCATATATCATTCTCCTCTTTATCCACTTCTTTCACATACAGCGTATCTCCTCTGACACAAAAAGATACATTCCAACCGGCAAATTTCATACCATATCTTCTGTCCGGATCTGTTTGATAGGCAGGACGCGGATCCTGTGCCAAAACATGAAGAAGTGCTGTTCGCTTTTTTAACGGTATTTTCTGCAGCAACTCCTTCGGACAGGAAACATGAAGCTGTTCTGTCTTATGTTCCTCTGCAAATCCGCCCAAGGCATCGGGTATTGCATCCACGTAAGGGAGATAGGGCTTAATATCATAAATTGGCGTACCATCCATCAAATCCGCACCGGACACATGAAGTATCTTTCCGCAGTTTTTCGTCTCTTCCACACCCAATAAACGCACAACAGATAAACCAATCGGATTCGGACGGAAAGGTGACCTCGTGGCAAAAACTCCTACCCGCTCATTCCCACCCAGTTTCGGAGGACGGACGGTAGGTGACCACTCATCCCGAATATTTTCCGAAAAAAGCCATAACAGCCAAAGATGCGAGTATTCTTCAATTCTGCGTAAAGCATCCGGGTTTCGATACTCCGGTTCAAAAATAATAATTGCCTCCAGCTCCTCTACCAGACCGCTTTGTCTGGGAATCCCGAATTTCTCCTTAAAATCTGAATGTATTTGGGCTATTTTTTTCATGTTATCCTCCCTCGTTCTGCCGCGGCTGGCGCCCTCTTCACCTCGCCGTGCGTGCTTCACGATGCCTTCGGCCTCGTTCTGCCGCGGCTGGCGCCGCATATAAATAGTAAAAAATACCCCTTTGTGAGAGCAGGCTCTCACAGGGGTATTTTTACTATTTATGCACGGCTTGTAGCTTACGCGTGCCATTTCCAGTCACGTATTTCCGGAAGATCCTGTCCGTACTCTGCGATATACTGTTTATGCTCAACCAGTTTGTCATTCATCTGCTGAATGAGATAAGAGCCTTTATTTCCAAGCTGTGGCAAATGCATAATTGCATCTTTCACCAGATTGAAACGGTCAATCTCATTCTGAACACGCATATCAAACGGAGTCGTAATCGTTCCTTCTTCCAGATAACCATGTACGGATACATTCTTATTACGACGTTCATAAGTCAACTCATGAATCAGTGTCGGGTAACCGTGGAATGCAAAGATTACCGGTGTGTCTTTCGTAAACAAAGCATCATATTCACGGTCAGAAAGACCATGTGGATGTTTTGTGTCAGACTCTAATTTGAACAAGTCAACAACATTAACAACTCGAATCTTCAATTCCGGCATGGCGTCGCGAAGAATTGTTGTCGCAGCCAGTGTCTCAAGTGTCGGTGTATCACCGCAGCAAGCCATAACAAGATCCGGCTCTTCGTTCTGGTCATTACTTGCCCATTCCCAAACACCGATACCCTGTGTACAATGTTTTACTGCCTGTTCCATAGTCAGCCACTGACAGCTTGGATGTTTGGATGCCACGATGGCATTAACATAGTTCTTGCTCTTCACGCAATGATCAAAGCAGGAAAGAAGGCAGTTCGCATCCGGTGGCAGATACATACGAACCACGTCTGCTTTTTTATTGGCAATATGATCCAGGAATCCCGGATCCTGATGTGTAAATCCGTTATGATCCTGCTGCCACACATTCGATGTCAAAATGAAGTTCAGTGAAGCAATCGGCTGTCTCCATGAAAGCTGATTTGTCACCTTCAGCCATTTTGCATGCTGTGCCGCCATGGAATCCACAATACGGATAAATGCCTCATAGGAAGCAAAGAATCCGTGACGACCCGTCAGAAGATATCCTTCCAGCCATCCTTCACACATATGCTCAGAAAGCATACCATCCATAATACGTCCATCCTGTGCTAGACAGTCATCATTGTCATACATTTCTGCATTCCATGCACGATTTTCTTCCTCGAATGCATGATACAGACGGTTTGACATGGATTCATCCGGTCCGAAAATACGGAAGTTTTTATTCTCTTTGTTCAGCTTGAAAATATCACGGATGTAAGCACCAAGCTCAATCATATCCTGCGCCTTTGTCTCACCCGGCTTAACCTCTTTTACTCCATACTCACGGAAATCCGGGAGACGAAGATCTTTCAAAAGAAGACCGCCGTTTGCATGAGGATTCGCACCCATTCTGGCATTTCCCTTCGGTGCCATATCTGCAATTTCAGGAAGAATCCGGCCATTCTCATCAAACAATTCTTCCGGCTTATAGCTCAACAGCCAGTCTTTCAGCAAATCTAAATGCTCCGGTTCCTCCATGGACATCGGAACCTGATGAGCACGGAATGATCCCTCAATCTGCTGTCCGTCTACAACTTTCGGACCTGTCCATCCCTTCGGTGTACGAAGTACAATCATCGGCCAGATCGGTCTGGTTGCATCATTATTTTCACGGGCATTCTTCTGAATTTCTTTAATTTTTTCAATACAGGTATCCATTGCCTCTGCCATCAGCTTGTGCATCGTCATCGGATCGTCGCCTTCAACAAAATACGGCTCCCATCCGCAGCCCCTGAAGAAGCTCTCAACTTCCTCATGAGAAAGACGCGCAAACACGGTCGGATTACTGATTTTATAGCCATTCATGTCAAAAATCGGAAGAACGGCACCATCATTAATCGGATTCAGGAATTTATTGGAATGCCATGAAGTTGCAAGCGGACCCGTCTCAGACTCACCATCTCCAACAACCGGTACGGCAATCAGTTCCGGATTATCAAAAACAGCACCAAATGCATGAGCGATGGAATAACCAAGCTCGCCACCCTCATTGATGGAACCCGGTGTTTCAGGTGCACAGTGACTTGGCACTCCACATGGGAAGGAAAACTGCTTAAACAGCTTTTTCAAACCTTCCTCATCCTGAGAAATATTCGGGTAAACTTCGCTATATGTACCTTCAATATATGTATTAGCGATCTGGAAGTTCCCGCCGTGTCCCGGTCCGGAAATATAAATCATATCCAAATCATAACGTTTGATGACACGGTTACAATGAGTCCAGACAAAATTCTGTCCGGGAACAGTTCCCCAGTGACCTACAATTTTTTTCTTTACATGCTCCATGGTAAGTGGCTGGCGAAGCAACGGATTATCAAGCAGATAGAGCTGTCCTGCCGACAAATAATTTGCTGCACGCCAATATGTGTCCATTTTCTGAAGCATCTCATCACACAGAGGCTGCTTCTCAAGACAAGTATTTTCGCTCATAACGAACTCCTTTCGACATTTTTTTATTATTCAACCTTTCCCATTATATAAGTTAACACCAAATTCTTCAACCTTTTTTCTTCTTTTTTTGTTGATTCTGCTACTTTGTCAAAAAAATAACAAATTCTGATGTTTTTTTGTGCATTTCTTCCAACATCATTCCCCTGCCGGCGCAAAATCACTTTCTTAATCTAAATACACCGGATGTCTGAGTGATCCTTTTTCAAATGTTCCTTCTGATGTAACAAATGGATAGGTCAATTCCTCTTCATAATACCAGGGGTCTTCTTCATGTGCAGGATTCTTCAATAAATGGAACTGCTCTGCAGGGCTTCCACCCTTCGCAAGGAGAAATGCCTTTTGTCCTGCCTCATTCATGCATACGTCCACAATAATTGCCGCATCTCCCGCTGTTGCTGTATTCAAAAATATATCGCCCGTCTGAATCTCCGCCTTTTTCACTTTTTTCGTTTCCTTTTCCAAAGAGCCGGCCGAGGTATATGTCAGTACCGCATGCATATATTCTTCAAAATTTTCTCTGCTTTCATTTAATTCGCCGCCATTTACCCAAATCGTTCCGGTAGCGTCACTGCGAATCCGAAAGCCCTCACGCCACTTTGTATATTCTGCCTTAAAACCATCCCTGAACTGAAAACAAAGCTTGTCAAACTGTCGGTTTGTCCACAGATACTCGCCATACAGTCTCATAACGGTTCCGGCAGCCCACTGAAGATTTTCCTTTGCCATCGGCAGCTTAAACACAGCCTGAACACCACTCTGATCCTGTTTTTTCGTTCCGTCCCAAAGTTTTACTACGCCTGTAGACTTTTTGAGATTGTAATTTCGTACATACCATGCAAAACTTCCCTCTTTTGTTTCGATTCTCTGATAACCATCCGGAGAATTAATTCTCTCCGCCAGCGTCATTCCGACTTCATTGACAATCGGTATCTTTTCCACCGGTTTCTGCTCTTCTTTCTGTTCTTTTTCATCCTCCCGCACAGCCGGACCGGAACTTACTTTTGGCTGAACAGCCATCTCCGGTCCTTTCCATATCATCGGTCCCCACAGCGGGGAAAACAAAAGCAAAAGTGCAGCACCCAACACGCCTGCCAGCACGATTGCATCTTTTTCATTCATTCTTCGTCTGTTCATAGAAATCTTCCTCTCCTGAATCTTTCTTTATTATAACGAACAACGAAAAAAAAGTCTATGCTATTTTTCTGCAAAGCGATCTTAAGAATAAAAGCGCTGCCACAACTGCTGCCGCCTCTGCCAGAGGAAAAGCAAACCAAATTAAGAAGGAAGCATTTTTCATCTGTGCAAACAGCCATGCCAGGGGAATCACGACAACAAAAAGTCGGAGCAGCGACACCACAAGAGAAGCAATTCCGTTATCCAGTCCCTGAAACACACCCTGAAGGGAAATATTGATGCCGGCCAAAACAAATCCGGGACTTATAATACGAAGTGCAAGCACACAAAGCTCTGACGTCTGACTGCTGAGATGAAAAAGCGAAATCAACGGCTCTGCAAACACTTCAAGTATAATAATTCCCGCAGCCATAATTATCTCAGCGTATAACAGACCATAAAAAATCCCTTTACGGATTCTCTTTTTTTCTCCCAAGCCATAATTAAAGGAAATAATTGGCGTGATAGCGTCACGCAGCCCAAATCCGGCAAAAAAGAGAAACTGCTGAATTTTGTAAAATACCCCATACGCCGTCACGGCACCATCCGAAACCATGCGGAATATTATATTAATCCCATATGTCATAAATGACATTAATGCCTGCATTATAATGGCAGGCAGACCGATCTGATAAATTTCAATAATCACTCTTTTATCCGGCTTCAAATAGGAAACATGAGATTTCACCTCGTTATTCTTTCTATAATGCAGATATGCACCCATAAACATGGAAAGCCACTGTCCGATTACCGTTGCCCACGCCGCTCCGGCAACTCCCATTGCCGGAAGACCAAACATACCATAAATCAAAATCGGATCCAGTACAATATTGGCAAGAGCACCCCCAACCTGTGCAATTGTTGAAAATAATGCCTTCCCCGTGGACTGCAAAAGTTTCTCGTATATCCCAAACATAATATTTCCTATGCACAGCAAAGAACATATCCGCAAATATGTCCCTGCCATCTGCAGCACAACCGGATCTTCTGTCTGTGTTCGCAAATACGGTTCGACCCCAAACAGCCCGAACAGTACAAAGACTGCATAAATAAGAATTCCGAGGAAAACTCCGTTTCCGGCAATTCTTCCGACTTTCTCCACATCTTTTTGTCCAAGAGTACGTGCCAGCAAAGCATTTACACCGACACCGGTTCCTATCGCAAGGGCAACAATTAACATTTGAATCGGAAATGCCAGCGTCAGTGCATTCATTGCCTTTTCCCCCATGCACACGATTCCATCCCTGTCCGGAATTGCCGCCACAAAAATACTGTCCACAATATTGTAGCAGGCCTGCAGCACCATGGAAAATATCATAGGTGTTCCCATAGTCAGCAATATTTTCGGAATCGGAACTACCCCCATTTTATTCATCTTTTTTATCTCTTCCATCCCGCAACCCTCCATTTCTTAACATAATAAAAAGCGTAAATCCGGGACTGGACTTACGCTTTTCGCTACTCGACATAAACAAACTTATCATATAGTTTTTTGAAAAGTCAAGTAAAAAATAAAAAAGAGAGCGGGACAATTAGATTTTACAAAATCGCAATTCCATTGTATAATGAGGGACAAGCGCATAAACCGGTTCCATAAAACCGGTGACAGGAAAGGATATTAGCAATATATGAAAGAAAAACAACCGCGCATTCGCAAAGTACCTCCCATATTACCCCGTATTGTAGTACTGCTTTTTTTGCTTATGATTTTAATATTCATGAATGCAGATTCGCTCAGCCGTCTTCTTAATTACAACAGTTATGACAGGGTACTGGCAACCGTAATTAAACAGGATACAGATGACTTTTTACTATTAATTCCCACAGTTCAAATTCGTTACCGGTATGAAGGGAACGATTATGAAACAGAAAAATATTTTGTCTTGCAGCCATTTTTCGGGTTATCGCGCGAACCCGGCAGACAGCTGGACGTTTACGTCAACAAGCATGCACCAAATTATTGTCTGTTTCGTGTTAATTTTTTCCGCAATGCGGCAAACTGGGTCATTCTTGCTCTAATCGGCG
>CAZGDT010000053.1:0-273 GCA_964524245.1 uncultured Eubacterium sp.
GCATGGGGACTGGGTAACATGTTTTCCGGTATGTCCGGTGTATCAACACCCGCCATGGATGCTTACAGCTATGAAGGATTATAAATAAGAATGCGATGAAATGGATTTATTTTCAAAAAATGACAAAGAGGGCCCTGCGGGTCCTCCCTGTCATTTTCTTGTCTGTGCTTGGAATGGCGGCCATTCTGTTTGGATGTCTGCGGGCGTGGAAGGAAGATGGAAAAATAAGAGTAGGCGTAGTTGTCGGGAGGAAAGATCCCATGACGACGGCAT
>CAZGDT010000053.1:283-8775 GCA_964524245.1 uncultured Eubacterium sp.
AACACGGTTGGTGCAATGGGAGAGCTTTCTTCTTTGTGTGACATAACCATGACTACGGAGAAAGAGGGAAAAAGACTGTTAGAGCAGGGAGAAGTTTCTGCTCTTTTGATCGTTCCGGATCGTGTTCTCCAAAAAATATATCGAAATGACAAGACGGAAATGCAGGTAGTTGTCCCGGAAGAGACGACGCCTGACGGTGCTCTGATGCAGGAGTTTGCAGAAACGGCAACGTCTCTTGTCCTGACTGCCAAGGCCGGTGATTATGCGGCATATGATTTGTATTGCCGCTATGGAAAAGAGGGAACCTTAAAACAGGTATCTCTTGATATGAATCAGAAATATGTGAGATTTGTTCTGCGGCAGGAAACGCTGTATACGGATTGTGTGATTTCTGACACGGAAAAAATGGGAAATGAGGAGCGGGCAGTGGGGGCAGTTTTGACTCTTTTGATTTTTTTGATGGGGATTCCGCTGACACAGCTTCACGTCAGACAATCCCCTTCTCTTTCCCTACAGCTTGCGCGCAGAGGAATTGGCTCCGGTTTTACACTGGGGGTGGAATGGATTCTAATGACGTGTACACTTTTTGTTATATTGGAATCCGGGTTATGTGGAGAAGTTTTGACGGGAGACATAAAAAATGTCTCAATTCTCTTTGCAGCCGTCTGTCTGTTTGCTGACAGTTTGTGCGGAGCGGCTTTTTTTTGCATGATGTCTTCGTTAAACCGGGGAGCGGCAGGGAATGTTCTTGTGATTTTTCTTGTTGCCATTGTGCAGTTCCTTTTTTCCGGTGCACTGATTCCGAGTTGGTCACTTCCGCATGTATGTGTGAAAATCGGAGAATGGATGCCGGGCGGGGTAATGACGGAATTATTCTGCAGGGGAGCATTTTATGCGGAATGTGACAGTTCGGTTATCGTTCTCATTATATATATGCTGTTGTTTTTGGGAGCGGCCTTTTGGATAAAAGAAAAGAGAAGGAGGAAAGGCGTGTGATAATATGGACCCGCAAATATATAAAACGGTTTTTGAGCCGGAAACTGTTCCTTGTTTTTCTCATTATTCTACCGCTTGGGACTTTTTTCTTTTCTTATTTTGTTCGCCGTGACAGTGCAAGCGTAAAGGTGGGAATTGTCATGGAAAGTGATACACCATTTTTGAAAGAATTGAGAGATTCTTTTGTCGGGCAACGGGATGTTTTACAATTTGATATGCTTCGTTCTCAGGAGGAAATCAAGGAAAAAATACGGGAGGGAGCTCTGGCGTGCGGTTATTTTTTTCCGAAAGACATGAAGGAGAAATATGACAGCAGGCAGTATTCCGGTGTAGTGAAACAGTATTATCGAGAAGGAGACTCATTCCATGCGTTAGCCGGTGAAATTGTGATGGCACGAATTTTCCGGCAATACGGGAAAAATATGCTTGAAGATTATGTGAGAAATTCCGGCATGTTTTACACAGAGCGTATTTCTGATAAGGAGATTGAACAGAAATACAGGGAAAACATGGAGATTCAGAATACTTTTTCTCTGTCCGTGAATCGAAACAGCCGGGTAAAAAAGAATTGGGGAGATTATCTTGTTGCACCGATTCGGGGAATTGTTTCCCTGTTGATTATGATGGCAGGGTTTTGCGGGGTATCCCTGTTTTTAGAAGATTGCCGTAAAGAAATACCGGCAGCCGTGAGGGGGAGCATAAGCCGGCGCCTTTCCCTGATTTCAATTGCGGTTCCGGTGTTGATTTTGTCTGTTGCGGCACTTTTTTCAGAAGCCCTTTGCGGGGTCGGATATTTAACAATAAAAGAAATTGCTTATATGTTCGTTTATGATATAATGATAGTGTTGTTCTGCAATGTATTGTCCGGTTTGAATGTGAAAGAGAGCATTCTGTGGATGGGAGCACTTGTTTATGTGTGCGCCAGTGCCATGCTGACACCGGTATTTGTTAATTTGACGGTATTTTTACCGGGGGTGAAAATTCTGTCATATTTGTGCCTGCCATACTATTATTTGAATACCGTTTTTGGCGGCCGGCAGGAACTGCTATTGATGGTTTTGGTTTCCGGGATGCTTTTTGCGGTGAATGTGCTGCTGATAAGGAGAAGATGAGATGGTTACGAATTGTGAGTTCTGTGCATTTTATGTATATGATGAAGATGGTTATGCGGAGTGTGAAGTGAATCTGGATGAAGATGAAATGGCGCGTTTTATGAGTTCCTCATATGATTCGTGTCCTTATTATCAGACAGATGATGAGTATAAAATTGTGAGAAAACAGAATTAGTATCATGTGGAGGTGACAAAATGGCTGTTATACTGATTGCCATAGGATTGTTGTTTACCGGAGTGGATGTGCCGGTTTTGTTCGGGATTGGTTATCCTGAATTTGTAATGTCGCAGGGACAGGTTCATGGTGTGGATATTCACCCGAAAATACGTCAGTATGTGACTGAAAACATTCTCGGTTCAGAGCTGCAGATTGATATACTGCCGGATGTGCTGGGATGTGTTTTGATTCTTCTTGGTGCCATTATGCTAATCAGACATAATAAGAGTTTCTTTCAGGTAATTATTCTTGCAATAGTGTCAGGAGCATGCTCCGTAGTTTTACGTGTACTTCCGTTTTTTGTAAACGGAGGAGAACGAATCGTATCTGCTCTTGCCATATTTTTCTTTTCCTTTGTTTTTGAAATTTGGATGGAATATAAAGCGATTTATCTGATTGTGAATGTATCGGATGATATGGCAAATGTATCAACGAACCGGCGGATGCAGTTTGGATGGTGGGTTACGGCATTTTCGCGTATTTTCATCTTTTTACTGACATTTGTCGGTATTATGTCCGTGCGGCGTGTGTATGAGGCAGTCGTGTTGTTTTTTACTTTGTTTTATCTGTATCAGCTTCTGCAGACCCGCAAGTATGTGGGAACATACAGAATTTACAAAGAGGGATTTAACAGTGCCATTGTTCCTGCATATATCAGAGAGAAAACGGTGAAAGAAACAGGGTGTGACAGCCCGGATGTTTCATGGGATAATTTTCGTTATGTACGATTTCTTCACTATGATTTGCAGGGCCAGGTTCAGGAAGGGGAACTGGTTGTCAACAAAAAAATTGCGCATTCGGTTATGCGGGTTTTTTACCGCTTATATAAGTGGGAGTATCCGATAGAAAGCGTGTATCCGGTTGACAATCGCGAAGGCATGGCGATTGAAATCAATCCCGGAATGGAACAGAAAAAAGACATTGCTTATAAAATATTCAAATACAACGGTTTTTCCCGAAGTGATGATGGAGACGGCGGGAAGCCGGGATATTACTTCAAACGCTGAGAAACGCAGGATATAATCGGCAGCGCCGGGACTGTGTTGTGTTGACGGAAATGGGAAAATCAATTATAATAAAAAAAGGTTTTTGTGCGGATTTATGATTTTTTGTGCAGCGACAGAAAGGACTGGGTGATTTTATGAAACTGGTATTTATTGGAGCTGATCATGAAGTGACGGGAAGCTGTCACTATATGGAAGCGGGGGATAAGAAATTCTGCATTGACGTAGGGATGGAGCAGGGACAGGATTTGTTTGAGAATCAGGAAATTCCCGTGAATCCATCAGAGATTGATTTTATTCTTCTGACGCATGCTCATATTGATCATACGGGACTTTTGCCAATGATGTATGCGAAGGGATTCCGCGGACAGGTATATGCAACCGGTGCGACGGTAGATTTCAGCAGGATTATGCTGCGTGACAGTGCACATATTCAGCAGTTCGAAGCAGAGTGGAGAAATCGTAAAGCGAAGCGATCGGGCGGTGAAATTTACCAGACGCTTTACACGATGGAGGATGCATTGGGGGCAATCAGGCTTTTGGTACCCTGCCCGTATGACAGTATGATACATATTTGCGATGAAGTTTCCATTCGTTTTACGGATGTTGGTCATCTGTTAGGTTCTTCTTCCATAGAAGTGTTTGCCAGAGAGAATGGCGAAGAGAGAACGGTGGTTTTTTCCGGCGATATCGGAAATACGAACAAACCAATATTGAGAAATCCGATTTACACGAAAGCGGCGGATTATGTTGTTATGGAATCAACTTACGGTGACCGGCTTCACGGGGAAGAACTTCCGGATTATGTAGGAGAGTTATCTGCCATTATACAGGAAACATTTCTGCGGGGCGGCAATGTTGTGGTTCCGTCATTTGCTGTTGGAAGAACACAGGAGATGCTCTATTTTCTGCGTCAGATTAAGGAACAGGGGCTTGTGACGGCAGTTCCTGATTTTGAGGTATATGTGGACAGTCCGCTTGCCGTAGAAGCAACCAATGTATTTGGGAAAAATGTACAGCAGTGTTTTGATGAAGAAGCAAAAGCGCTTGTTGAAAAAGGGATAAATCCGATTGGATTCCCCGGATTGAAGCTGTCCATTACAAGTGATGACAGTAAGGCTATAAATTTTGATAAAAAACCGAAAGTCATTTTGTCTGCTTCCGGCATGTGTGAGGCAGGGCGAATCCGTCATCATCTGAAGCATAATTTGTGGAGACCGGAGAGTACGATTGTTTTCGTCGGTTATCAGACGCATGGAACACTCGGACGCGCACTGTTGGAAGGTGCCGGGGAGGTGAAACTTTTTGGCGAAACCATTGAGGTAAAAGCAAAGATTAAAAAAATTGCGGGAATCAGCGGTCATGCCGATAAAAACGGATTAATAAAGTGGATTAACGGATTTACCGAGAAGCCGCCAAAACGCGTATTTGTAGTTCATGGAGAAGATCATGTATGTGATTCATTTGCACGGACACTGACGGATCATGGTTATGTAGCAAGTGCACCATACAGTGGAACGATATTTGATTTGCTGCAGGGCGAGTTCGTAAAAGAAGCACTGCCTGTAGCAGTGAAGAAAAAATCTGCCGGCAGAAAACGTTCCGGTGATATGTTCCAGAGACTTCTGGCGGCAGGTCAGAGACTGATGTCGGTAATCCGTAAAAATGAGGGATTAAGCAACAAGGATACGGCAAAATTTACGGATCAGATAAATGCACTTTGTGATAAATGGGATCGGTAGCGCGAAAGTTTTAGCACCAACCGGGAGGTGAGATTGTGACAGGGCAGACTGCAGGAGAAAAAAAGCCGGATGGACAAATGACGGAAGAACTGGTGAAACAGATTGCATTGAATCATTTCCATGCTTATTATGTGAGACATGATATGGAAGATATGCTGGCATATGTGAGCGAAAAGGTTCAGTGGATAGGTTCCCGGGATTTTTATGTTGCCCACAATCGGGAAGAATTTCAGAATCTTCTTGCAAAAGAACTGAAAAAGATACCTTATGAATGTATCATGAAAGCGATAGAAGTGACTGCCGTGCTTATGGCACCGGATTGCTATGATGTTACCGGTGAGTTAGAATTGCGTCTGCCATATTGTGCGAATGTTTATTATACAAATCTGCGTTTTTCCATGATTATACGCAGGCAGGAAAATTCTTTTTCCATTGTATCCATTCATACATCCACTACCGGTGAGTCGGTGCTGCTTGAAGATTTAGATAAAGTGGAACAGCGGCTGCAGAAGTTTGCCACAGATGTCAAAGAAAGTGACAATTATGATACCGTTACGGGGCTTTTGCACCTGGATGCATTTAAGAAAAAAGTAGAAGAATATTTAAGAGAGACTGATTCCGGACTTTCTTATGCAATGCTTTGCACGGATATCAGTAATTTTGAGAGAATGAATAATCTGTACGGATTTCAGAAGGCAGACCGGCTGCTGGCGGATACAGCCGTTTTGCTGACTTCATGCAGTGAGGAAATAAAGTTATGCTGCCGGAGTGTGGCAGACCATTTTGTTGTTCTTGTTTCCTTTAAGGATCGTATTTCATTGAAGCGGATGCTGGAAGCTCTGTGCGATGAATTTGCGGAACAACTTGGAAGAACTTATGCAGAAGCCTATATACAGTTGGGACTTGGGGTGTATGTAATCTCTAATCTGCAGGAATCGGTCGGGACGATGGTAGAGTATGCCAATGTAGCAAGAAAAAGTCTTCGATTGAAAAAGAAATCCCGTATTGCCATATATGATGCCAAAGTATATACACAGATGCAGAGGGTGGGGAAAATTGAAAGAAGTATGGAAGAAGCGTTGTCCAATCGCGAATTTAAGCCGTATCTGCAGCCGAAGTATAATCTCGAGACAGGAAGAATTGTAGGAGCAGAGGCGCTGGTGCGCTGGATTCGGCCGGATGGTACGATGGTATATCCGGACGAATTTATTCCAATATTTGAAAATAATGGTTTTATTGTTAACATAGATTATTATATTTTGAGTGAAGTGTGTCGGATGCTTCAGCGTCGTGTACAGGCGAAGAAGCCCTGTGTGCCGATATCCATAAATCAGTCCAGAGTACTTTTGCAGGAAAAGGACTACGTGGATAAGGTAGCGGGGATTCTTTCTCATTACAACACACCGCCGCGTTATATCGAATTGGAACTGACGGAACGGATTTTCAGGGATGATCTGACAGAATTGGCTGACATGATGGGCAGATTGCGCACGCTGGGAGTACGCTGGTCGATTGATGATTTTGGCACCGGATATTCTTCCCTGAATCTTCTTAAAGAACTTCCCGTAGACATTATAAAGATTGACAAATCTTTTTTGGAAGAAACAGAAAGTTCGGAAACCAGTAAAATAATCATTCGAAAAACTGTCGAACTCACGCAGGAATTGGACAAACTGGTTGTGTGTGAGGGAGTAGAGACGGAGAATCAGGCGGATTATCTGCGGGGAATTCGTTGTGACGTGGCGCAGGGGTATTTGTACGCAAAGCCGATGTCAATGGAGAATTTTGAAAAACTTATTGATAAGGAGATGTCTCGATGAAAAAGATACGAAAGGCAGTTGTTCTTACCTTGTTTGTGATGACCGGACTGACAGCAGGAATCTTTTTTTTGGCGGGGAATAAGGAAAGCGGGCCAACCGGTGAATTTCAAAAGCGTATGGAAGAAGATCAAAATGATTTGTCTGAAAACAGACGGTATCGACACGATATGGAAAAAAAAGCAGAAGTTTTATCCACATCGGGAGAAGATAAAAATGTGTTGAATTTTGATCAGACGAATGCTTACCGGGTGTCGAATTCCAATGCGGCGAGAGAACGTTTAGACCGTCTGATTAAGCGAACGGATGCCACGCCTGAAAGTCCCATTATAGCGTTAAATCCATTTGGAACGAATCTAAACAGTTTTTATTTCTATTTTGAGACATCATATCGTTGTATGGTTCGTTATACGATTACCGTAGACGATGAATCCATATCCGACCATGTGCGTTATGTGGAAAACGGGCAGGAGGGCAATTTATCTAAACAACATGAATTTACGTTGAGCGGACTGGTTCCCGGAAAATCGAATTATATAATTATTGAATTGTTGAATGCAACGGGGGTTGTGAGAGAGACAAAGATATATCAGTATACGGCACCGGCTGTTAATCTTCCGGAACGCATGACCGTGACAAAAGGACATCGGAAGGAGACATTGTGTGCCGGTATGTATTTTACATTTCCATCCGGTGATAACAGGATTGCAGCTTATGACAATCAGGGTGTGTTAAGAAATGTGACTATGACAGAGTCGGGCCATGGTAAAAAAATATTGAGAAGTGCAGACAGTGTTTTATATCAGGTCTCGGATACGAAAGTTGTACGGGTTTCAGCGCTGGGGCGTGTCATCGGTGTTGTTCAGATAAAAAATTACGGAAAAATTCGTGATTTCAGTTATGACGGATTTGATGAAGTTTACTCAATCGGATGTAAAAAGAAGCATGATTATCTTTTGGCAACCTCGTTTGAAACCGGAAAAACCCGTGTGGTTTATAAGTTTCCGAAGGGGGTATCGGCCGGGAGTCTTGGAGTGCCGCAGGGCGGAAACCTCTGTGTTGTGTCGGCAAAACCATCCGGGATAATCGTGATGGATGCCATCACCGGTGTACGTCCTGTCATTTCTTATGTTCATGGTCGTAAATCCGCATGGAAAAAGATTGTAAGTCCTAAGAAAGTGATAAATGAGGGTGAGGCTGCGACATGGGATACATCAGAATCCGTGCTGATTTCCTCGGAGAATAATTCGGCAGAACAGGCTATGTTTGTGCGGGTGAAAGGAAAAGGAAAAAGAGTGGCATGGGAAAATGAGTTCACGAAAAAGAAAGTGAAAATGACATTTTCCGGTGAAGTGGATGCTGACACGGGCGACCGGCTGCAGGTGAAAGAAGGACGTTCCATCGTTACAGATCCGTCAGGCGGTGTGATTAAGGAAGAGACCGGGGACGGCAGGGTGATTTGTCAGTTTTCATTTGGCCAGCCGGTGGATTCTGTCGTGAAGCTGACTCTTGACGGTATGTGCTTTTCAGTTGTATAATGAGACATATGATACCTGACTTTGAGAGTTGAACAATAAAATATAGTGCTAAGCCACAGATTAAAA
>CAZGDT010000054.1:0-8767 GCA_964524245.1 uncultured Eubacterium sp.
GATGGCAAGGAGAAGATATTCAAACTGATTAAGTTCCGGACTATGGACAATCGAAAGGATGCAGACGGTAATCTGTTGCCGGATGATGTGCGGCTGAATAAGTATGGTCGAGTGCTTAGAAGTACCAGCCTGGATGAATTACCAGAGTTGCTTAATATCTTGAAAGGAGATATGAGCATCGTTGGACCGAGACCGTTGGCTGTCCAGTATCTTCCGTATTATTCGGAGCAAGAACGGCTTCGCCATTCCGTGAGACCCGGATTGACAGGCTTGGCGCAGGTGAAAGGAAGAAATGCGGTTAACTGGGAGGAACGTTTCTCATATGATGTTGTCTACGTTCAAAGTATTACTTTTATAAATGATATCAAGATTATTTTCGAAACAGTTATTACTGTGTTTAAGCATGAAAACATTGGGGTGAGAGGCGTTGATGCCCCTCTTGATTTTGATGTTTATAGGAAAAGGCAATGGGAGGAAAAAGAGAGTGTATATAAGAGGTGAAAAAGTCCTAATACGTGCTATAGAACTGGAAGATGCAGAAATGCTGAGAGCGATGATGAATGATGAGGACGTAGAGAAAATGATGTGGGGCTTCTCTTTTCCCGTGGCACAGCATCAGCAAAAAAACTGGATTAATAATCTACCTAATGACAATCGTGTATTTCGTGGAATTATTGAAGCGGAAAGACAGGCTGTCGGCGAAATTATATTGACAGATATCGATTTGAGAAACGGAAATGCAGAAGTTCATATAAAGCTTGCTTCTCAAAGCGTAAGAGGAAAAGGTTACGGCAGCGATGCAGTAAAATCTTTGCTGGGGTATTGTTTTAATGAATTGCGTTTGAATTGCGTATATTGCAGAGTGAAAGATGATAATATTGCCTCACAAAAGATGTTCTTGAAATGTGGATTCATAAAAGAGGGAACGTTGAGATCCAGGGTGTACCGAAACGGAAAATATCATGATTTTTATGAATATTCCGTCCTTAAATCTGATTTTGAGGGAATAAAATGAGAGAAATAGGAAGTGAATTCTGGAGTATAGATAAGAAGAAAGCAGAAGAGCAGCTTTTTCTGTCCGGACGGACAGCGCTGGAGTTTATTATTCGGGATATTATTTCTACATGTAAGGTTATGTCGGTGCTACTCCCTTCGTGGTGTTGCCATACCATGATCGAACCGTTTGTGAGACATGGGATATCCGTTCGATTTTATGATGTATATTTCGAAAAGGAAAAAGGTCTGTGTGTTCATATTCCTGCGCCTTTAAAAAATGAAATTTTTTATTATATGACCTATTTCGGAAGTTCTGCTTTGCACGGAATGGATGAGCAATATGTTCGGAAAAACTGGGCATGGGTTATTTCCGACGATACGCATTCCTGGTTGGGAGAAAAGGGACACGACAAGCTTGCACCGGACTACAGCTATATCAGCTACAGAAAATGGACCGGTGTATACGGTGTTGCATTGGCACGAAAGACGAATGGAAGCTTCTGTATTGCCGCAGATAAAAAGACGTCGGAAAAATATACAGAAACGAGAAAAAATGCTGCACGGTTGAAGCAAAACTATATGAATGGCGAAAATGTAGAAAAAGAATGTTTTTTGCGCTTGTATGCCGAAGCGGAAGAGATGCTGGAACAGGATTATGTGTCATATGAGCCATCTGTTATGGCGATTGAACAGCTTTTGAATCTTGATAAGCAGCGAATGAGCGCGAAACGGTGTGAAAATGCGGTCGTTCTGATCGATGAGTTATCTGACATGCGGGAGATTTCCATTGTTTTTCGGGATTTGGCGGCCGGAGACGTACCGTTATTTGTTCCAATTTTGGTTGATGAAGCCGATAGAAATGAGTTAAGAAAGTTCTTAATCGACAGAAATGTTTATTGTCCGGTTCATTGGTCGCTTTCTGATTACCATAACGGGATTAGCCGACAAGCAGAAGAAATATATTACCGGGAATTGTCGCTTTTGTGCGATCAGAGATATCATGCGGAAGATATGAAACGCATAGCAGATTTGATTCGAGAGTTTTATGTAGGGAGGAAAGCATAATGTTGTCAGATTTTATAAAGGAATACCCGGTCGCTGCTACTGATGATTGGAATGAAGCGGTAAGAAAACTTGATCATTATGATGTGTTTTATTTGAACGAATATGCGATGGCATTCATGCAGGAAAGCGAAGCGAACGGTGAACCTATTTTACTTGTATACCGCAATGCAGATGACTATGCGATCAATGTTGTTTTTCGTCGTGATATCGGGAAGGTCGAGCCGTTCAAAGGAAATATTGAAACCGGAAAATACTATGATTTAATTTCCCCGTACGGTTACGGCGGCTTTATCGGCAAAATATCTGACTATGATACTTTAAATCAATTATATAAAGAGTACTGTAAGCAGCAGGGATATGTAAGTGAGTTTGTTCGTTTTGAGTTGTTTGGAGAGTATAGTCAGCATTTTGATGGGGAAGTGGAATCCCGAACACATAATGTAGTTAGGGATTTGACAATGTCAATGGATGAAATCTGGATGGATTTTAAGCAAAAGGTTCGAAAGAATGTTAAGCGTGCAGTGAAAAATGGTCTTGAGGTTATTATAGATGAAAAGGGAGAGCGCTTAAATGATTTCCTTAAAGTCTATTATGAAACGATGGAGAGAACAAACGCAGAAGGGGAGTTTTTCTTTTCAAAGGAATTCTTTGAAACGATTAACCGTATGACGGGAAATTTTGTTTATTTTCATATCAAACATGAAGATACCATTATTTCAACGGAGCTTGTTATATATGGAGCCGACGCATGCTATTCTTATTTAGGCGGAACAAACAGTGATTATTTTGATTTAAGGCCGAACGACCTTTTAAAATATGAAATTATCAAATGGGCGAACGCAAAAGGACTAAAATATTTTGTTTTGGGCGGCGGTTACGGAGCCGATGATGGGATTTTTCAATATAAAACATGTTTAGCACCGCATGGAATCGTGGATTTCTATATCGGAAGAAGAATCCTTGATCCTACTGCATATGAAAAACTAACAGTACTGCGTAAAGAGTTAAGCGGCAAACCGCTGAACGAGAAATTTTTCCCGATATACAGAAGCTGAGATTAGTAGGGAGGCAAAAACTTGTGAATATTGTATTTTTGACAATGAATGTTTTTACTGACATTGAGATGCATAATATCTATTCCGATTTGATGAAGGAATTTATTGCTCATGGGCACAAGCCCTATATTGTTACGCCGAGAGAAAAGAAAAGCGGGGAAGAGACATGTCTCGAAGACTTTGAGAGTTACGCGCTTTTGAAAGTCCGGATCGGAAATACCAGCAATGTTTCTTTCATTGAAAAGGGAATATCTACGGTTTTGCTGCAGAGCCAGTTTATGCATGCCATAAGTAAACATTTGTCGGGAATTCATTTTGACCTGATTCTTTATTCTACGCCTCCCATAACATTGAGCAGGGTAATTGGAGAACTAAAAAAAACACATAAGGCACCTACTTATTTGATGCTGAAGGATATTTTTCCTCAGAATGCTGTGGATTTAAAGCTGTTTCATGAAAACGGACTGATTCACAAATACTTCAGGAGTAAAGAAAAAAAGCTGTATACATATTCGGATTATATCGGCTGTATGTCTCCTGCAAATGAAAAATATTTATTGACGCATAACCGAGAAATTTCTGGTGATAAAGTACACCAATTGCCTAATTGCATCATACCCAATAAAATATCAAGCAATGTGGAGAAGAGAAAAGAAATCCTCAGCAGGTATAACATCCCGGAAGAGTGCACTGTTTTTATGTATGGGGGAAACTTGGGGAAACCCCAGGATATTCCATACGTTGTTACGTGTATGCAGGCTGTGAGTAATTTACCGAACAGCTATTTTATCATTTGCGGTTTCGGAAGCGACTATAGGCTATTAGAAAATTATAAGCAAAGCGGGAAATCTGGTAATTTATTATTGGTGAACGGATTGCCCAAAAAGGAATATGATGAACTGTTAGGTTGCTGTGATGTCGGTTTGATTTTTCTGGATCATCGTTTTACCATACCCAATTTTCCATCCCGCATGCTCTCCTATATGGAATATGGCATTCCGATTTTGGCGGCTACGGATGTGAGCACAGATGTAGGTCAAATTGCAGAAAAAGAGGGCTTTGGTTTATGGTGCGAGAGCAATGACACAGAACAGTTTGCGAGAATATGCCAGAGATTGGTTGATCTGCCGGAAGAACGGAGAAAAATTGGACAGGTGGGGAGAGCGTATTTAGAAACTCATTATTCATCCGAAACAGCTTATGACATTATCCGGAAGGCTATTCAGTGGCAAGAATAACTTTTACAAGGAGAAAAAATGATATCTGTAATTGTTCCGATCTATCACGTGGAAAAATATATAGAAAAATGTATTCAATCAATGATTGACCAAACGAATAAGGATTTTGAGCTTATATTGGTAAATGACGGAAGCACAGACGCTTCGATGACGATTGCTGAGGCGTTATTGTGCAAGTCAAGCCTAAACTATAAAGTGATCAACACAGAAAACAGAGGGGTATCTGCCGCAAGAAATACTGGAGTGAAGCAGGCTACCGGTGAATATGTCATATATATTGATTCTGATGATTACGTTTCCGATACATTGATTCAGGATATGATTGCGTTGATTTCGGAAAATCCGGAAAGTGATCTTTTCTTTTGCAATTTTGTCGTACTGTCAAACGGTCAAAAGCTAGGTAAGGAATATTTGAAATGGGATACTAAAAGCTTATCTCCGGAAGAAGCACAGAACATTAATTTGGAACGAAGAATAAAGTTTTTGTTGCCAACGATGCTGTTGAGAAGAGAATATATACAAAAATATTCGATTTACTTTGACGAAGAAGTGCGCTATTCGGAGGATATTCAATATATATGGAAGGCGATGGCATACACCAAGCACCCCATTATTTATCTGAATAAGACGCTGTACTATTACATTTTCCATGGTGGGTCAACCATGTCTGCCTCTGGTGTAGAGAAGATGCTGACAGGCTGCAAAGGAATTATGAAGCTGTATCAGGAAATAGGGCAGCATCTAAGCGCACAGTGCAAAAAGAATTTGGTTCCTGTCTGGTTTTTTTCCATGCTACACGGCGCTGCAAAAATGCTGGACTACAGTAATTTTGAACAATTATACAAGAAAGCAGCTTGCAAACAGTACGTGAAGAGTGTAACAAAGCAAAACAATATGAAGGTCTCTTTGACGGCACGAGTTTTACTGATTAATTTGCACTGTGGTTATTTATTAATGCGGAAATTTTAACAGGTTCGGAAAAATCGAGGTGGTAATAGATGATACTTTCATTTAGCGGAATAGACAGCGCTGGAAAGACAACACAGATAGAACTGCTCTATGATTATTGTTGTAAAAATGGAATAAAGGTCAGAAAAATTTGGAGTAAGGCAAGAGGAACTCCCGGCGTCATTTGGCTGAAAGAGTTGGTTCGAAAAGACAAAAATATGGACATGTCCGAAAAGACGGAATATCGGAATGCAGTTTTTGAAAGTCCTAAGAAGAAAAAACTGCTTTATATCGTTTCCATGCTGGATTTGTGCTGGTATTGGGGCTTATACTATCGGGTGCTGAACATGAGATATAAAATCCTTATCTGTGACAGGTATCTTTGGGATACATATGTAGAATTGCACAAGGATTTTAAAGGGATAGATGTTGACCGTTCCGTTTTGTGGAAGCTTGTGAAAGCGGTAACACCTAAACCAAAGCATTCGTTTGTATTTATAATCCCTGCTGAAGTGTCTTTGGCGAGGGATCATCAAAAGAATGCCGCTGGAATTGAGAACATTGAAATTAAAAAGAACAAGATCGATCTGTATATGAGATTGGTTTCTGAAAACCGATGGTCAAACGTCATGGACGGCATGGAGTCAATCGAGGAGCTTCATAAAAAAGTTTTGCATACAGTAGGTTTAGAAAAATGAGAATTGACAGTATGATTCAGAGGGAGGACTTTTTCTCCATACTATCTGAAACAGCAGAGGAGTATTATCAGAAGGTTCATGGCAAAAAGATAACGTTCACATATGAAAAAGGACCTGGGCTTGAACCGTTGGTTATCAATGACAAGTTTAGCTTTGTATGCAGAGCGAAAACACCCAGAGGTTTGAAAAAATTTTTATTGGCGGAGTATAATATTCGTGGCAGCAAATTAAAATATCTGCTTGGAAAGCTTCTAGTGCATGCAGTATGTGCATTTCCTGCATTGGGAAAATGCAAAACGGCATTCCTTACGAAGGGGATTCTCGGCAGGAATACGTTTGTATCGCCGCAAAACCGCTCTATTCGTTTTTTCGACTATGATTCCATGACAGTGGATTGCATCGTTAAGCAGGGCTTCAGCAGACGTTACTTTGAAAATCAGATTACGTTTCGGAAAACGCATTCGTACAGCTTTATGATCCCGCTGATGGAGTCGGGAGATAATTGGTTCAGAGAACCGATATTAAATGGTCATGCGCTTGCAAGAACCACAGATTCGCGGCTATACAGCAAGGGAATCAGCGATACCCTGCATGCATTGGCTCAGCTGGCGCAGGATACATACGTGGACCAAGATACGGACAAATATCTTGATTCCGTTGTGCAGAAACTGGAGGCTTTGCTGGCGAAAGCCGAAAAGAGGAAGAAGCTTGATTGCCTGCCGGAACTTCGTACCATTATTGAGCATGCTGTGGCAGTCATAAGAGAAAAATTATCGGTGATTCCGACGGTTATGAGTCATGGGGATCTGCAAGGTGGAAACATCTGGATTGATAAAGAGGGCAACACCTTCCTATATGATTGGGAGACTGCCGACAGACGAAGCGTGTGGTACGATTCTGCTGTTTTAAACTATTCACTGAGAAGAGCATACGGCTGGGGAAAGTTTATCAATGCTGCGGATATAGATGATGTGTTGTTTTGTGATAAACAAAAAAATCGTTACCCGGATGAGCTGCATGCAATAAAAAACATGATTCTTTTGGAGGATATCATGTTTTATCTTGAGGACATGAATGAGTTTCCAGAGGATTGGGGCAGCGAAATATTTAACGGCTATATGAAATGCATTATAGAGGCGTTAAATGGAGAATTGTGCATCCCGTAACATGTGGAGAGGGAGAAATAATTGATGATTGAAATACCAGAAAACTTCTTCTGCTTATTAATCAGAGGGAATTTAACGCAAAGTGAAAAAAAGCATGTTTCAGAAATATATGAGAACTTGGGAAAAGAAGAAATCCAGAAATTGGTAGACAAGAAGAAAATTATTCCTTTTGCAGCAAGAACATTTTGTGAGTGCGGCCTTGATTCAACCGAGTGGGAAAACGTATTCGAAGAATATAGAAAGAGAAATCTTAAGATTATAGCCTTTTTGGATGCCGCATATAAATCGCTTCACGCGTATGGCGTGAAGAAAATGTTTGTATCAGAAAATTTCGGCGCTCTTCTCTCTGCGGGTGAGGATATAGGCTTGTTCACATCGGGCGATGTTGATAACTTTGCGCCTCTTTCCGAAAAAGAAAAGATTTATGCGGCTATGGATGCGATTGGCTGTACAAGAAAAGAGCGGTTCGCATGTAATAATCAGATAGCAGCAGAATTTTTTCCGCCGGACAGCTTTGACTTGCCTGAAAAGTTTTACTTCAGCGTCGATTTTTATCCATTGGCTCGTTTGAAATTGCCATGCTTTATCGACGAGAAAAAATTTGTAGATTGGGATGCGGTTCATGATTATCCCGGCACGGAAATAACGCTTGCTCCGGCAGACGCGCTTATGTATATCTGTATGCTGCACATTTCGTTACACAGCTTTTCAAGGGCACCAGATATTCGATTGTATATCGATTTATTAAACATGTCAAAATTAAAAATTGACTATGACAAATTATCCGAATGGTGTAAAAGAGACGGTACCTGCACGAGAGCGGCGGTCGCGGCGGAGATTTCCAATCGGCTTATGCATACCGATATTCCGGCGGTGATAACGGAGCTTTCGGTAAAAAAAGACAGGCTGCTGCACAGAGTCTATTGCGATGAAAAAAAGGATTTACAGTATGAGCCAAGAGGTCTGAAGGTTCTTATGATAGAAGCTCTTTGCGATGATAGGAATATTTTTCATGGAGTAGCTTCCATTATTCACCCGGAAAAAGAATGGATGATAAAGACGTATGGAAGTTGTGGACTCAAATCAAAAATGAAGCACATATTGAGGACCTTGTAATTATGAGAAAGCATTTAGCCATTATTTGCGGGGTATATTATCCGGAGCCATCGCCGACCGGACTTTGCGCAAAGCGATTTGCACAGCTTCTGAGCGAGTCATATGATATCGATATTATTTGTCTTGCGGATAGAGAGGCAAAATGTGATGGATTCATCGAAGAAGGACAGAAGATCCATCTCCTCCGAGGAAGGCGAATGGCCGCAGAGAACAGGAGTAAAGGCTTGTTAAAAAAAATGCTGCATCTGCTCGGCGCGGTTCAGATCAAAACAAGTTTACTGGGTAATTTGACATGGTTTCGCAAGGCCGCATATAAAAAGTTGGAAGAACTGCACTCAGAGCGAAAATTTGATGCTGTATTCACTATCTGCTCCCCGTTCGCGGCACATTGTGCCGGTTTCGACTTCAAAAAGGTTCATCCCGAGGCTCGTTGGTGCGGCTACACAGTTGATCCCTATGCCGCAAAGAATCGAATCCGACCGATT
>CAZGDT010000055.1:0-8682 GCA_964524245.1 uncultured Eubacterium sp.
CGAATGGAGGTTACGTATGAAAGTTAATATTTATTATGGCGGAAGGGGTCTGATCGATGATCCGACACTGTACGTTCTGGAGAAAATTACACGTGTTCTGGATGAACTTCGGGTCACGGTGGAGCGTTACAATTTATATGAAGATAAAAGAGCGATTATGGTTTTGCCAAAAACACTTAAAGATGCGGATGGAATAATTTTGGCAGCATCGGTAGAGTGGTTTGGAATTGGCGGTTTTTTACAGCAGTTTTTAGATGCCTGCTGGCTGTATGGTGATAAGGAAAAAATATCACGAACCTATATGCTTCCCGTGGTGACGGCGACTACGTATGGTGAAAGAGACGCAGAATATTCTTTGGTTCGTGCGTGGGAAATGCTGGGAGGAGTGCCGGGAGACGGAATTTGTGCCTATGTGGACAATCATGTGGAATTCGAGACAAATGCTCAATTTGGTCTGATGATTGAAAAAAAGGCAGAAAATTTTTACCGGATGATTTCTAAAAAGACGATTGCTTTTCCGAACAGCTGTAAGGAAGTGAAAAAAAATGTGCTGCGCAGCAGTAACCTTCCTCTGACGCCACAGGAAAGCGAACAGCTGTCAGAGTATGTTTCAAATGACAATTATGTTAAAAAACAGAAAAAGGATATTGAAGAGCTGGCAAGTTTATTCAAAGGCATGTTAGGAGAAAGTGATGACTCAGATGAATATGTTGCCAGACTGGAACAGCAATTTTTCCCGCTGGATGGTTTGAAAGCTGTATTTCGAATAGATCTGACAGATGAAAATTCCTCTATTGTTATCGACATCAATGAGGATAAGCTGAATTGTTACCGGGGGACCGTTGAACAGGCGGACGTAACTGCGAAGGTAAAGACACACGTCTTTGAAGAAATTTTGGATGGCAAAAAGTCTTTCCAGAGTGCATTTATGTCCGGTGATTTGTCTGCGCAGGGAAATTTTAAGATTTTGCGCAATTTCGATTCTATTTTCCGGTTTCAGAATAACTAAGTGGAGGTTTGATAAAATGAGTACGGATAATTGTATTTTCTGTAAGATTCTTGCAGATGAGATTCCATCAACTGTTGTATATGAGGATGATTTGTTTCGGGCAATTTTGGATGTAAATCCGGCTGCCCGCGGTCATGTCATCATTCTGCCAAAGAAGCATGCGGATGATTTGATGGAGCTGCCGGACGAAGAAGCTTCCGGAATCATGATTGTAGCACGGAAAATTGCGGCTGCCGTGAAGAAAGCATATCAATGTGATGGTGTGAATATTCTGCAGAATAACGGCAGAGCTGCCGGTCAGACGGTATTTCACCTGCATGTTCATGTTATTCCGCGCTTCGAAGGCGACACAGATCATATTAATATCGGGTGGAAGCCGGGGGCGACACCGGAAGATTTGTCGGCAATTGCTGAGGAAATAAAAGCTAATTTGTAAAAAGGAGAGAACGGGGAATGAAACGAATTATCCTAACCGGCGGTGGTACGGCAGGTCATGTCACACCCAATATTGCACTGATACCGGAATTAGAAAAAAGAGGATTTGAGATTCATTATATCGGGTCAAAAACAGGCATAGAGAAAGAATTGATTGGGAATTTCGATATTCCGTATTATGGTATTTCTTCCGGCAAACTTCGCCGATATTTTGATGCAAAGAATTTTACGGATCCATTCCGTATCCTGAAAGGATATAAAGAAGCAAAACAAATCATAAAAAAAATACAGCCGGATGTTATATTTTCTAAAGGCGGATTTGTGACCGTTCCTGTTGTGAAGGCGGCGGCAAATAAGAAAATACCGTGCGTTCTCCACGAATCTGACATATCGCCGGGACTTGCAAACCGGCTTTGCATTTCGTCTGCGGCGGCAATCTGCGCAAACTTTCCGGAAACAATTGAAAATCTGCCTGAGAATAAGGCTTATCTGACCGGGACACCCATCCGTGGAGAGCTGTTTTCCGGGAATCGTCTGAAAGGACTTGATTTTTGCGGATTTACAGCGAATAAGCCGGTGATTTTGGTAATTGGAGGAAGTCTGGGTTCCGTTCGTGTCAATGAGGCAGTAAGAGGGATTCTTCCTAAACTTTTGGAAAAATATCAGGTGATTCATTTGTGTGGGAAAGACAAGAAGGACAGCGAACTGGAGGGTCTTTCCGGTTATGTGCAGTTTGAATACATTCAGAAAGAATTATGTGATTTATTGGATGCTGCGGATTTGGTAATATCCCGTGCCGGTGCAAATGCCATTTGTGAACTTCTGGCACTTCATAAACCGAATATTCTGATTCCTCTGTCACTTGAGGCCAGCCGCGGTGACCAGATTCTCAATGCTGCTTCGTTTGAAAAACAGGGATTCAGTTATGTAATTAAAGAAGAAGATTTGACAAAGGAAAAACTATTGGAAGCCGTTAAGAATGTGGATGAAAATAAAGAGACTTATAAGGCGGCAATGGCTGCCGGCGGCCAGCAGGATGCTGTAATTAAAGTTGCAGATATTATCGAAAAAGTTTGTAAAAAGGAGAAATAACGGTTTATAGTGAAGGCTGTGTCGTCAGCTGTCATACGATTTTAAAAAAAGAGGGGATATGCTTCTGTTCAGAGGCATATCCTCTTGTTATACTTGGCTTATCATGATAGGAAAGGAAAGATTAATATGACAGAATGGGTTCAAAAACAGTATTTGGTAGCAGCAATGGCAGGCATTTGCCTGATTTATTTCTTTGTGAAATGGCGTCTCCGTCATGCCTATGGGAGACTGTTGAAGGAAACCGGGGATATGGGACACTCAAACCACAAACTGTTGAAAAATGTAGTGACGAAATTTAATGCCTGTTATCAGCTAAAAATGGGAATTCCCAATGTATCTGTTTTTGTGGAGAAATATTTGAGGCATTACCGGCTGATGGGCGTGCATTTGAAGACATGGGAGAATTTCACGGGCGTTTGTGTTGTGCTGATAATGGCTGTCAGCATGGGAGGAAGTATTTGGGCCATGATGGGAGAACTGCCGGGAAGAATCGTTTTTTTGCAGTTGTTTGCAGGTGTGATTGGAACGGGGGTCCTTCTTCTGACGGATTATCTGTGGAATACGGAAAATCAATGGGAACTTCTGGTGGTTGACATAACCGATTATCTGGAAAATATGTGTAAGCCAAGATTGGAAAATGAAGTTTTTCATCCGGTAGATATGCAAAAATACCGTCAGGAATATTTTGATGAAGACGAACAGAAAGTCGTGAATCTGGTGCCGAAAGAAAAGGATGCAGTAACAGCGGAAGATATTTCTTTTACACCGGAAGAAGAGCGTGTAATACGGGAAGTGATTCAAGAATATCTCGGATAGTGGTTGACAGAGAGAAATAGGACAGAGTATAATTTAGACAGTTAATCAGGAATAAAAATGTTACATATAGGAGGACGAAACAATGGGAAAGCATGTTACATTTGATTATTCACTTGCTGACAGGTTTATTCGTGAGGATGAAGTGGATTTGATGAAAGCTTCGGTTCAGGCAGCCAAGGATACGCTGGAAAGCAGAAGCGGAGCCGGTAATGATTTTCTTGGCTGGATTGATTTGCCGGAGAACTATGACAAAGAAGAATTTTTGAGAATACAAAAAGCGGCAGAGAAAATTCAATCTGATTCGGAAGTTCTTGTCGTAATCGGAATCGGCGGTTCTTATCTGGGAGCACGTGCGGCGATAGAATTTCTGCGCCACTGTTTTTATAACAGTGTGGACAAGTCAATTCGTAAAACACCGGAGATTTATTATGCGGGCAACAGTATCAGCGGAACGTATCTTGCGCAGCTGGTAGAGACTATAGGAGATCGTGATTTCTCCGTAAATGTGATTAGTAAGTCAGGAACGACCACGGAACCGGCGATAGCTTTTCGCATATTCAAAGAAATGCTTGAAAATAAATATGGAAAAGAAGAGGCGTCAAAGCGCATTTATGCTACAACGGATAAAGAGAAAGGTGCGTTGAAGAGTCTTGCAACGGAAGAGGGATATGAAACATTTGTTGTGCCGGATGATGTGGGAGGAAGATTTTCCGTATTGACGGCAGTTGGTCTTCTCCCGATTGCTGCCAGCGGAGCGGACATCAGAAAATTAATGGAAGGTGCACAAAGCATGCGCAGACTTTGTCTGGAAACGCCGATAGAGAAAAATGATGCTGTTTTGTATGCAGCTGTCCGTAACCTGCTTCACAGTAAAGGAAAAAATGTTGAGGTACTTGCCAATTATGAACCGGTTTTTCACTATGTTGGTGAGTGGTGGAAACAGCTTTACGGCGAGAGTGAAGGAAAAGACCAAAAAGGTATTTTCCCCGCTGCCGTTGATCTGACCACAGATCTCCATTCCATGGGACAGTTTATTCAGGATGGCTCCCGGATTATGTATGAGACAGTTATGGAACTGGAGAAGCCGTCTTTAGATATTACCGTAAAAGAAGAAGAAAAAGATTTGGATGGATTGAACTATCTGGCAGGAAAAACATTGGATTTTGTCAATAAGAGTGCCATGAAAGGAACCAGATTAGCGCATACGGACGGAAATGTACCGAACCTGCTTATCCGCATTCCGGAACAGAATGAATTTTATCTTGGTGAATTGTTCTATTTCTTTGAATATGCCTGCGGTGTCAGTGGCTATATTCTTGGAGTAAATCCATTCAACCAGCCGGGAGTGGAGAGTTACAAGAAGAACATGTTTGCACTTCTCGGGAAACCGGGATTTGAAGAACTTGGCAAAGAGTTATTGGGAAGACTTTCATAAAGAAAAGAAAAGCGGTGTTGGAAAATCCAACACCGCTTAAATGTACGAATGCTAATTATTCAGCTTCGATAGCTCCCGTAGGACATGTAGCTGCACAAGAACCACAATCCAGACAAGAGTCAGCATCGATTTCGTAATGTGCATCACCTTCAGAAATAGCGCCTACCGGACACTCTGATGCACAAGAACCGCAACTAATGCAGGAATCAGAAATTTTATAAGCCATTTTTTTATCCTCCTTTTACAAATATTTCTTAGACATAATCACATCATAATACAAATTATTCGAAAATACAAGTAAAAAATAATAGAAAAGAAGAACATGGGAATACTTTTCTTGACAAGGAAAGCTCTTGTGACTATAATCGTACATGGTACGACAAAGGAAATTCAATCCAAAAGGAGGATATATACTATGTTAAAAGAGGTAACGAAGGATATGCTGATTGGGCAGATTCTTCAGGAGGACGCAACGGTAGCACCTATCCTTATGGCTTCCGGTATGCATTGCATCGGCTGCCCGGCATCGCAGGGTGAAAGTCTGGAAGAAGCGGCTATGGTTCATGGTATCGACAGTGATGAACTTGTAACAAAGATAAACGAGTATCTGAATACAAAAAATGCATAAAAAAGAATTCCAATTGACAAACAATCGTGCCCTGTTAATTGGAATTCTTTATATTTTATCATATTTCCGCTAATTTAGCTAATGCGTCATCTTTAAGAATCAGTTGGAAATGCTCATTAAAATACGTCTGCGTAGCGTATGTCACCGTTTCCTCTTTGCCATACTCAGATAATGTTGAGCACACGAGGCGGAACGCATTCTTCCCTTTGCCACGGTGTAACAGAAGATAATAACGCTTGGAAACCGGGTCTTTCCAAAGTGTATTTTTCCCGCGGTAATCGCTGTCAACCTGATGGGCAAGGTTCAATATCGGATTAAGTGAAAAGAAGGAGAACATCCGGATGCGTTCGTTAATCGGTTCCGCTTCTTTTTTCTTTGCTTTTTGTCTGCCCTTTTGTAATGCTTCACTTAATGGAACGAATTCACCGGAAGAATTTGCTTTGCTGTTGTTTTCTGCTTCTTCCAGGAGATCATGAAGCTGCTCAAAACAATTTACAAAATCAGAAGACACCGATGTGTCAGAATGATTCTCAGTTTCTTCAAAAACATCGTCATCATCTTCCTGCATGTCATCAGTAATACCAAATTGAGAAAAACGGGCATCCAATTCATCGGGATTTTCAACTTTGTTAATGACGAGAATAATGGAATCCCGTGAAGTGGGAATAGCTTCAATCATAAGCGGGATATCATCGGCCTCAAAACCTAAATCTATATTAGCTTGCTCCATTATATCACGAAAAAGATCTTTAGCCTTCTCGGATCCATAAGCTAATTCGCTGATTTTGAGTTGGCGTTCCATCAGATCATGTTTATTTAAGGTACAACGAATCTGATTCTCACTAATTCGTTCAATCTTCACAAGCACACTTCCTTTCTTTTTATATTTGTAAAAAAGTATAAGTTATCTTATCTGCAAAGTCAATACAAAGTATCAAAAAAAGGAATTGGCAGTTTATAATTTTGTTCGTTAAACAGTGCTTTGAAACGACCAGACGACACTTGAATTATCGGAGAGGCCAATAGTATAATGAGTACAGGTAAGTCAAATGGCATTGATGGGAGGTGGTTGTTTCAGGGAATTGATGTATTGCAGATAACTGCGATTTACCATGGGAATCGCAGTCTTTATTTCACATATCTCAAATCTGATTGATTCGTTAATAAATCACATTTTTCGACTTACCGGGATGGAACAATTGACAGCACCCCGCTATGGTGATATCACGGAAAAAATAAGGAGGGGGACTATGCAACGGAATCAATGGGTCCTGAAGGAGATGAATCAGGCGGCAAAGCAGGGAATTGATGTAGATGTGGATGGTATTCACTATAATAGGAAGACATCGGCAAAATTATCCCGCGTGCTTGAGAAAGGATCTTATATGCTGGACTACGAAGGAGATATGACAGGCCGTATTGTGGCACTGCACATAGATCCGGTAGGTCCGTCGGAAGAGCCATCCTATAAATCATTGCGTTGTGAAAAAAGAACCAGAGGCCGGGAAAAAAGACGTAATGAAAAAAAATAATTTTTTTTGCAACTTTTTCTCCCTTTTGATCGTGTTATTGATATAAGAGCTCATAAAAAAAGAAAAAGAGTTCTGATTTTTCCAATTAACATAATCAAAAGGGAGGTTTTTTTATGAAAAAACAAATTGTAACAGCAATGGCAGTCATGACACTGGCCGCCGGTTTTGCAGCAGGTGTCAACGGAAATGAAGCAGAGGCGGCAAAAAAGATTTCGATTAACAAAAAGAATTTTCCGGATCAGATATTCCGGGAAATGGTGAAAGCAAATTATGACAAGAACAAAGACAAGAAGCTTTCCGCCGGGGAGATAAAAAAAGCGAAAAAATTCGGTACATCTTCCTGTAAAACAGTGATTAAGATTAAGAAGTCCAAATATGGTAAATATGAAAAAAAATATGTAAGTGACATCAAAAATTTCAAGGGGATTGAGAAACTTACCAATCTTCAGAAATTTGTTGCGAACGGAACATCCGTTAAAACAGTTAATTTCAAGAAGAATAAAAATCTTACCTATTTGGAAATGACTGACGGTAACTTAACGAAACTTGACTTAAATAAGAACAAAAAACTGAAATATGTTTATTTGGAGTATAACAAACTTACAACACTGAAGATGAATAAGTGCAAAAAGCTTTTGGTTGTAAATCTTACCGGACATATGGTGAAAAAAGTAAAAATTGACCGCAATAAGAAAACGAAAGTATATGGCGAGAACTATTATACACCGTATTCTGCAACAAAGGTAAAAGGAGATTTTGCAAATCTGAATCAGTGTGGACAGATTGACGGAGACGGCACATTTTGCGTGTATGAGTGGTCAGCGGATCATTCCTCCTGTGTAAGAAAGACTGTAAGCGGAAGCACGATGCTGAGTCAGCCTGTTGCATTGGATGCCGGAGCGGTTGAAAAATCAAAAACCATGCAGAAGATTACGGCGCAGTGGAAAGATGCGCAGGGAAATTTCTATTTCCTGGCAGACAAAGACGGTGATATGGTTGCCAAAACCGGATACTATCTTTATAAAGTAAATTCTCAGGGAAAAATAGAGAGTGAACTCAATATCAATGAGCAAAAAACGTCGATTCTGAAAACAATGGATAAGTATAATATGTATTTATTGAACCAGGGTGATGGAACCGCTGTCTTCGGACTGACCAACTCATCTCAGAATGCCGTAATGCAGGTGGATTTGAGTAAAATGATGGTGACCGGGCAGGCAGTCTGCAGTTTTATTCCGAGATCGGCAGACGGTGATGTTGTAATCGGGGCGGATTGCACGCCGGCTGAAAAAGTTTACGTAAGTAAAATGGTATTCCAGAAGACGGAAAAACTGGAAAACGGAAATGAAATGAGAATCTGTGAATTATCGGACGGGCATGAAATACAGATACCGCTTCGCCATTATGGGATTGATTATCCGAGTGATGTCAGAATCTATAATAATTATGTTTATGTAATTTCCGGCGAAGGATTTTTCAAGGCAAAACTGACGGCAAATAAATTCACACAGTTGTATGGTGTCAGCAAATTGAGCGGCATGCAGGACACGCAAGCAGAGTTTACACTTTCCATAAAAAATGAAAAAGAAATTTATCTTATGACGGAGAAGAAGGATGAGGAAAGTGTCTCGTATAGTCTGCAGGCGTGCAAAATTAAATAACGGGAACAGGAGGCGGTCCGAATGGGCCGCCTTTTATGTTAAATATTCGTTGCACTGAGATTTTGGATGAGCTA
>CAZGDT010000056.1:0-8611 GCA_964524245.1 uncultured Eubacterium sp.
AATTGAAAAACAATATCAATGTAATTCTGCGAATTTATTTCGTTGTACAAAGCATGACTTATCGCATCCAGTGAAAAAACATTGTATTCATCTGAGTAGCCGCGTGTCGTTTTTCCGGCGTGCAGGAATTCGTAGGAATATCTGCCGGCATGCAGATGGCCTTCTACAACGTGGGCATATCCAGTACAGCTTCCGTCATCGAGGAGAGTAAAATCTGAAAATTTTATCGTCTTCAGAAAATCCACCCAGACAGTGTCTGCCGGAACGATATAGGGTTTCAGGGAACCGCGGAAAGTTTCTGAGTTGTCACCGATGTCCAGGGTTACGGATTCTATCGTACAAGAAGAGTCCTTATCCATGTCAAGATACTCCTGGGCCTGTGCCGGTTTTGCCGGGAACATGGCAATGGCTGCCAGTGCCAGACATGTGATGAAAAGTTTTTGAATTATTTGCTTCATAAGCTGGTCTCCTTTTTCGTTTTATTTGCGCTGAAGAAAAAATCTTCAGTGTTCGCCTGTGTTAAGTGTCATTTCGACATGTGAATGATACCGAGACGCGGATAAGCGGCAGGGTTTGCCGTAAATATGCAAAAGTCGAGGCGTCCCGTTGTGTTGCCGCAATAATAGGCATTCATGTCACCGATGCCGGTAATCAGACCGAGATGAGCGACCGTGCCATCCGAAGCGTAGAGAATAATCACATCGCCGGAAGCCATCGCTTCATAGCAGCTTAATTTGCCGTCGTAGGTGTTTTCGTAGGAAGACAACGGATACCCCCGCACTTCCGTAATATAAGAAATAAAATCATCGGTATTGATAAAGTTGGAAGATGTGCCGTAGTGTGGCATACCGTTTTCCTTTGTTTCAGCAGTGCTGAACCAGTCCTTTTTTCCGCCGGAAACAGTCAGACGTTTCGACGTGGAAACTTCTTTACTTCCTTCCATTGAAATGCCGCCGGCAACCAGACACTGTGATACAAAATTGGTACAGTTGTTTTCAAAAACGGGATAGGCAGGATTCGCCTGCAAAGCATATTTTCTCGCATATTCCACGGCTTTTATGACGTCATAGCCATCGGTCGGATTTTTGTCAGTTACCAGACAGTCATCCGGTGTCTTTACATCTGCCGGTGACACGTGGTGATTGTCTGTATCGTCTGTTTCTTTCGGAAGTTTGGAAAAACCGTCTGTTTCTACATCATGTTTTGGATTCCCCTGATAGAGGAGGGAATCTATTACCGCTTTCGTTGCCGCCAGATATTCGCGTAAATTAGCTTTACCGGCGTGGTTGTAAAACATGGTATCGACACACAGGGGGATGCCATCCATGTCAGATTGTTTCATTAGGAAAGATGCGCGGTCTGTGTACATCTCCTGCGTACAGAAGTAGAATTTTTTCCCTTCCATCAGGCAGGCTGCGCGTGAAATCGTGTCATAGGTGGACAATCCCATGCTGTCACGAAACAGGACATTTTTTGGTATTCCGTGCTGCATCAGATAGAGACACATAACGGTTGTTTCTTTTTTTGTCCCGGAGACGAGAATGGAAGATACCAGCTTTTTTTCATATAAGGTGACTGCCATATCCAGACGTTCCCTGCATTTGGGAGTAGGAGAGGTTTTGGTAACGGCAGTTCCCGGCACAATGGCAACATCCCGTTTGTTCAGCGTGTCCAAATGCCGGGTGAAGATGTTTGTTTCTTCTCCGGCGGAATGGATAATATGATAGCATACGGCAGAAAAAGCTGCCGTCAGTACGACCAGCATAAGAAATACAAGAGAAGAACGCACTAAAATGGTTCTTAATTTTGTTTTTTTTGAATTCCGTGCCGTCTTTTCCCGATTTTTTCTCATATAAAGCCGCCTGAAATTCCCGGTGGTACCCTTTGTTCGTGTTTCAGTCTTTTAGAGTATATCATTTTGAAGATTAAAATACCATAAAAAAATGAAATTACTTTGTAAAAACTTTTGCGAAATTATGCTTTTGAAATTTGAGCTGGAGGAAACAAAAGATATATGCTATACTTGGTGTGTGCAGGAGCACACAACCATGATTAAATCGGGAGGTGACGAAATGTCTTTGCTGAATAAAGAAAAAATGATGAATGGTTTTGGTAAGGCAGTAGATGCGGTAAACAATGCTGCAGATAAAGCAGGAAGATATGCGAAAGAAAAAGAGCTGGATAAAAAACTGGATCATGCGACGGAAGTGGTCAGTCGTGAGGCGAAAAAAGTCGGAAAAGGGATTAAAGGTGCTTTTTCGGATGATAAAGACGATAAGAAATAAAAGATAGAGGAAGCAGAAGAGTATGTGGATTGCAGATGGTTGGAATGATTATGAAGTGTTAGATACTTCGTCAGGAGAGAAACTGGAAAGATGGGGGAAGTATATTCTGGTACGTCCGGACCCTCAGGTGATTTGGAATACGCCGCATACGGCACCGGAGTGGAAGAGAAAAAACGGGCATTATCACCGCAGTAATAAAGGCGGCGGTCAGTGGGAGATTTTTGATTTGCCAAAACAGTGGGATATTTCTTATCGGGATATGACGTTCCATTTGAAGCCCTTTCAATTCAAGCATACGGGATTGTTCCCTGAGCAGGCGGTAAATTGGGACTGGGCAGGAAATCTGATACGGAAAGAGAAGGAAAAGGCATCGGAGAGAGAATTGAAGGTGCTGAATCTTTTTGCTTATACGGGAGGCGCTACCGTGGCATGCGCCGGTGCAGGAGCGGCAGTGACACATGTAGATGCTTCTAAAGGGATGGTTACATGGGCGAAAGAAAATGCTGCGGCCTCCGGACTTGAACACGCACCGATTCGTTATTTGGTAGATGACTGCGTGAAGTTTGTCGAAAGGGAAATACGACGGGGGAATCATTATGATGCGATTATCATGGACCCGCCTTCTTATGGAAGAGGCCCCAAAGGAGAAATTTGGAAAATAGAAGAAAAAATTTTCCCCCTTATTCAGTTGTGTACGAAGATTTTGTCGGATAATCCTTTGTTTTTCCTGGTTAATTCATATACAACCGGACTTCAGCCGGCAGTTCTTTCTTTTATGATGAATGTGGCGATTGCAGGCCGGTTTGGCGGGAAGGTGGAAGCCGATGAAATTGGTCTGCCCATACGGGGAAGCCGGGATCTGATACTGCCATGCGGTTCGAGCGGCAGGTGGACGAGGAGATGAAAAAATGAAGCTGATACATTGTGCAGATTTGCATTTGGATTCGAACATGACGACGCACCTTTCCCGTGAACATGCAAAACAAAGGCGGGCTGAGCTGTTGTCTTCTTTTGAAAGAATGATTTCCTTTGCCTGTCAGGAAGGGGTGCAGGCCGTGCTGATTGCGGGTGATTTATTTGATCGGAAGAATATCTCAGCGACGGCGCGGAAGACGGTATATCATGCAATTGTGAATCATCCCCGGATTGATTTTTACTATCTGCAGGGGAATCATGATGTAAGCCTTTTTTTGCCGGAAGGAGAGCCGTGTCCGGATAATTTAAAGCTCTTTGGGACGGAGTGGACTTCTTATGTGCGGGATGGAGAAGGGAGAAGAATTGTAATCAGTGGGATGGAACTGAATCAGGATAATTCTTCTTTTGCCGGCAGTTCACTGACGCTTGACAGGCAGAATTTCAACATTGTTCTGCTTCATGGACAGGAAGCAGAATATGCGGGGAAGGACCGGGCGGAAATTGTTCCGCTTTGGCAGCTGCGCGGGAAAGGGATTGATTATCTGGCGTTGGGGCACGTTCACGCATATAGAAAGGAAGTGCTGGACGACCGAGGTGTTTACTGTTATTCGGGATGTCTGGAAGGACGTGGATTTGATGAATGCGGGGAACATGGATTTGTGCTGCTTAACATTGATACGGAGACGGGAGATTTTACATCTGAGTTTGTGCCGTTTGCTTCCCGCTGCCTGCATACGGTTGATGTGGATGTCAGCAATTGCATGAGCACGGCGGAAATGCTGGAAGAAATAAACCGGATTTGTACCGAAAAAAAATATCGTTCTTCTGATTTTTTGAAAATTGTTCTGCGGGGGGAAGTGGAGCTGGACTGTGAAAAAGATCCGGACTACCTGGTGAGCTGGCTGCAGAATGATTTTTATTTTGTAAAAGTAAAAGATCAGACCCGGATTCGCATTGATTATGATCAATATATGCTTGATGAATCCTTAAAAGGAGAATTTGTCCGAACCGTGAAAGAAGATGAAAGTCTGTCCGAAGAAGACAGGGAACAGATTATCCGCTATGGTATCCGTGCGCTTGCGGGGGAGGTGACAGAATGAAGCTTTTGCAGTGTAAAATTGAGAATTTTGGAAAATTAAGTGATTTTACATTTGATTTTTCAAAGGATATAACCGTCATATGCCGCGAAAACGGATGGGGCAAGAGTACGCTGGCAGCCTTCATACGTGTCATGTTTTTTGGATTTGAAAACCCGGGCAAACAGGACAAACTGCTCAACGAAAGAAAGCGGTATATGCCATGGCAGGGAGGCGTTTATGGCGGCTCTGTTTTATTTGAAACAGGCAGCAGGCGGTATCTGATGCGCCGTGTGTTTGGTAAAAAAGAGAAAGATGATGAATTTGAACTCAGGGATGCAGAGACTCATTTGCCGAGTGAAGATTTTTCCGCCCGTATTGGCGAGGAGCTTTTTGAGATTGATGGAGCTTCTTTTCGGCGAACGGTTTTTTTGTCACAGCAGGATTGCGAGGCAGGAGCGACAGACGCCATTCATGCAAAATTGGGTAATCTTGTTGAGAATACGGACGACATCAACAGCTTTCAAAATGTGTATGACAAATTAAAAGATAAGACAAATAAAATGAGTCCTACCCGAAAGACGGGTTCTCTCAACAAAGAGAAGGTGAGAATTGCCGCTATGGAAAATTCTCTGAGAGAAGAGAAAGAAATTGAGAAAAGTATTCTTGAGATTGAGGCTCTTCGAAATATACAGAAAGATTGTCTGAAAAATACGGAAAAAAAGATTCAGGAAGCACAGAATTTTCAGAAAAGTCAAAGTGCGGCATTGGATTTACGTGTAAAAAAGAAAGAGTATCTGACGCTTCTGACTGCCTGTCGGGAGGCCGGACAAACATTGGAAGGTCACCAAAACCGGTTTCCGGACAGGCACCATATTCCTACGCTCGAACAGGTACGAATGTGGCAGGATAAAGTGGAGGAGTGCAGGTTATGTCAGGAGACTATGCTGGAAAACCGCCTGACGGAAGAAGAATGGGATTTGTTTCAGCAGGTAAAAGAAAGCTTTGGAGAAGAAATTCCGGCGGAAGAGGAATTTAATAATTTAGGGGAAAAACCGGAGAGCAGAAAAGTATACAAAAATTCTGTGGCGGCAGGACTCCTCTTTGTTGCGGCGTTGCTGACCGGAGGATTTTTTCTGTATTTGAACCGTCCTGAAATAGGTGCGGGAGCGGCGGGGTTTTTTCTGATTGCATTTGTAGTCGTCTTTGTTTGCGGTAAAAAGCAACAAAAAAAGGAGAACGAATCGGCCCGTCTGTATTCTCTCAGGGAGCAGGTTCGCAATTACAGACGGTGGGTGTCCAAAGTTAAGGCGTATCAGGTTGCGGAAAAAAAGTATCAGTTGTTACAGAATCTCTTGGAAGAAAGTATCCGCCAATACGGATTTGAAGTTCAAAACCCGCTGTCCGAACAGCTGCAGGAAATTCGTGACAGGATTAACTGCTGTAACCAGGCGCAGGAAAATTTTCGTCTTTTGGAGAGTCGTAAAGAAGCATTTGAAAAAGATAATGACATGCAAAAGCTGACAGAACCGGAGGATTCCGGAAATGAAAATTCCCTGTCGGAGACTCATGAAAAAATAAAATGCTATCTGGAAGAGAAGGAAAAAATTCGAAAAATCATAAACGGGTATGATTCGCAGATTCAGGAACTTCGGCAAAGGGCGGATGAATTGGCGGCATTAAGGGTGGAACTGGATGAACACAGGGAAATTTATAATGAAGGCATGAGAAAGTATCAGCTGTTGAAGAAAACCATGGAGCTGCTGCAGAAGGCAAGAGATACACTGACAGCCCGCTATATGAAGCCTGTTCAGAAAGGTTTTGAAAAGTATTACCGTTTGCTGGAAGGTGCGGAGGCGGCCGGATATCAATTTGATGCCGCGGCGAATCTTACGGTGGAGGAATTGGGAATGCCGAGAGAAGTTCGTTTTTTAAGCGAAGGTCGAAAAGATCTGGCAGGAATCTGTACCCGTATGGCGTTGGTTGATGCAATGTATGAAGGGGAAAAACCGTTTCTTGTATTGGATGATCCTTTTGTAAATCTGGATGATGAAAGAAAGAAGCGGGCAGTTGTTTTTCTGAGAGAAATAGCAAAGGAGTACCAGATTGTCTGTTTTACCTGTAGAAATTCAGAAATTATGGAAAACTGAGGAGGAAAGATGATGGAATATTCCATTTCAGATGAGATGATAGAAATGACGGCGGTTTTGTCAAAGCTTGCTTTGTCCGAAGAAGAAAAAGAAATGGCGAAGAAAGATATGCAGAGCATGCTCGCTTATATTGATAAATTGAATGAGCTGGATACGGATGGAGTAGAACCTTTATCACAGATATTTCCGGTGGAAAATGTATTTCGTGAGGATGAATCCGTAAATGAAGAGACTGATGGAGATATACTTCGGAATGCACCTGAAGAAAATGAGGGTTTTTTTGTAGTTCCAAAAACATTTGTGTGATAATAAAGTTGTGGAGATTGAGAGAATGAATCAAGTGGGTATGACGGCGGTAGAGTTGGGAGAAAGAATCCGGGCAGGGGAAGTGACGGCTGTGGAGGCGGCGCTTGAAGCCATGAAGCAGATACATGAGAAAGAAAAAAATCTCAACAGTTTTATTACCGTTCTGGATGAAGAGACTGTTCTTGCAGGAGCCGGGCAGATTCAGAAGAAGATAGAAAGCGGGGAACTTACGGGACCACTGGCGGGTGTGCCGGTGGCGGTTAAGGACAATATATGTACGGAAGGAATTTTGACGACATGCGGATCCCGTATGCTCCGAAATTTTGTGCCCGGTTATTCTGCGGAGGTAATAAATAAATTGGAAAGAGCCGGTGCCGTATTGATTGGCAAGACCAATATGGATGAATTTGCCATGGGGAGTACGACGGAGACATCCTTTTATGGCTTTACGCGCAATCCGCACAATCGAAATTATGTATCGGGATGTTCTTCAGGCGGCTCAGCTGCCGCCGTGGCGGCGGGAGAGTGCAGTTATGCTCTCGGTTCTGATACGGGAGGTTCCATTCGTCTTCCTGCCTCTTTTTGCGGCGTCACGGGTATCAAGCCGACGTATGGAACCGTATCCCGTTATGGATTAATTGCCTATGCTTCTTCTTTAGACCAGATTGGACCATTGGCAAAAGATGTGACGGACTGTGCCGTGATTTTGGAGACGATAGCTTCAAATGATTCGAAAGACAGTACCTGTATTACAAGAACGGATACGGATTTTTCGTCAGCACTGGTTAATGATGTGGCCGGAATGCGAATTGGTATTCCGAAAGACTGTCTGGAGACGGATATCAATCCGGCGGTAAAAGATGCTGTTTTGCAGGCGGCAGAGGTGTTGAAAGAAAGAGGAGCCGTAGTGGAAGAATTTGAGCCGGGGCTGACGGAATATGTCGTTCCGGCCTACTATGTCATTGCCTGTGCGGAAGCTGGTTCCAATCTGGCACGATTCGATGGAGTGAAATATGGATATCGGGCAGAGTCATACCTGGGGCTTCATGATATGTATAAGAAGAGCCGCTTTGAAGGATTTGGTTCTGAGGTCAGGCGGCGCATCATGTTAGGAACATTTGTGCTCAGCAGCGGTTATTATGAAGAATATTATTTGAAAGCGCTTCGCGTGAGGAATCTGGTTAAAAAAGATTTTGAAAGAGCCTTTAAGAAATATGATGTACTTTTGTCGCCGGTTTCCCGGGAAACAGCACCGGAAATAGGAACAAGTTTGTGCAATCCCATAAAAATGTATCAGGGAGATACGGATACCGTAGCAGCCAATCTGGCCGGCCTGCCGGCCATGACATTGCCGTGCGGCACGGATGATAAAGGGCTTCCCATCGGTTTGCAGCTGGTTGCAGATTGTTTTCAGGAAAAGAAAATGATTCGGACTGCTTATACATATGAACAGACGGTGAATGCAAATGCCGCGCGAAGGGAGAGAGTGTAAAGTGGTAAAAGAGTATGAAACGGTTATCGGACTGGAGGTTCATGTGGAACTTGCCACGAAATCGAAAATTTTTTGTGCCTGTTCCACAGCGTTTGGAGGAGCACCCAATACACATGTCTGTCCGGTATGTACCGGGATGCCGGGGACTCTTCCTGTTCTGAACAAAAAGGTTGTGGAATATGCCATGGCAGTTGGCTTGGCATTTCACTGCGATATAAATCAATATTGTAAATTTGACCGAAAGAATTATTTCTATCCGGACAATCCGCAGAATTATCAGATATCACAGTTATATCTTCCTATTTGCAGGAACGGCAGGGTAGAAATAGAAACATCAGGAAACAAAAAGCAGGTTGGAATTCATGAAATCCACATGGAAGAGGATGC
>CAZGDT010000057.1:0-8540 GCA_964524245.1 uncultured Eubacterium sp.
GGTTTGGATTAAAGGCATCCGCGTGAAGGCGGCTTAAAAAATGGGGAAACTCAAACGGAAGTTAGTATTGAAAAAAAAATAATGACATAGTACAATGGAAATGTATGACAAATAAGAAAAAACTGTAGTATTGAGTTTGATATTGGAGGAAACCGGATTATGGCAAAAGAAGTAAAGACAATAGGTGTATTAACAAGTGGTGGAGACGCTCCCGGAATGAATGCAGCGATACGCGCGGTAGTGCGTGCCGGTATTGCCAGCGGATTAAAGGTGAAAGGCATTCGAAGAGGGTATGCCGGGCTTTTGGAAGAAGACATTATAGATATGGATACCATGAGTGTTACAGACATTGTTCAGCGTGGAGGTACGATTTTGTTTACTTCCCGGTGCAAAGAAATGATGACGCCGGAAGGTCAGGAGAAGGCGGCAGCCATATGCCGGAAGCATGGGATTGACGGTGTTGTGGTGATTGGCGGTGACGGTTCATTTCGTGGTGCACAGAAGCTTTCTGCTAACGGCATTAATACCATTGGCATTCCGGGAACGATTGATTTGGACATCGCATGTACAGAGTATACGATAGGTTTTGATACGGCCTGCAATACGGCAATGGAAGCGATTGATAAAGTCAGGGATACCTCAGCTTCTCATGAGCGGTGTAGTATTATTGAAGTGATGGGGCGTACAGCAGGGCACATTGCATTGTGGTGTGGGATATCCAACGGGTCAGAGTATGTATTGATTCCGGAGCGTGAAAAGGAAAATGATGTGCAGGAGATTATCGAAAAAATACTTTCTAAACGACGCATTGGGAAAAAGCACCATATTATCGTGAATGCGGAGGGCGTGGGAAATTCTCATACCATGGCAAAAAGAATCGAGGAGGCTACGGGCATTGAGACAAGAGCAACGGTTATCGGGCATATTCAGCGAGGAGGCAATCCAACCTGCCGTGATCGTGTTTATGCGTCTGCCATGGGAGCCAGAGCGGTAGATTTGCTGTTGGACGGACAGACAAATCGTGTTGTGGCATATTGTGATGGAGAATTTTGCGATTTTGATATTGATGACGCACTGCAGATGACGAAAGATATAGATGAGCATTTGTACAGTATGACCAAGAGACTATCGCGATAAAGAATAAGAAAGGGTCACGGAAAATCAGTTATGTTTTCCGTGACCCTTTCTTATCATTATTCTTCCGATTCATCAGGAATTAATGTATCTTCTTCTTTTTCACTGTCAGAAGAAAGCGTTACATAGTCCCGCTCATCATCATCTTCTTCATAAAGGTCATTATCAAAATCATCATCATCATAATCATCCAGATAATCCTTCATTAATACGTTTTTCAGGAAATACAATATACCAGCCACGGCTGCCGCAACAGCGGTCAGGCCAAGGAGGAATTTAATCAATTTTTTCATCCTGTCATCCTTCCTTTCCTACGCACCTTTATTGTACCCAATGCGGTGTTATTTATCCTTATTTTACGTGAAAGAGATGAAAAAGTAAAGAGGTTTTAGTAAAAGTGCCCTTATTTGTTTGACAAATCGTTTTTTTTTGTACATAATAACAATTGTAAATAAACAATAAAACATGTATAATATTTTTGCAACACGGATACATTGTTTTATCAGAATAATTTGGAGGGATTACAATGGCTACAGGTAAAACAAACAAAATGACGACAGCTAAGGATACGACCAAAAATATACCGACAAAATCAGTTCAGATGACACTGAAAGAAGAAACGAAAAAACCGGAAGTTAAGAAGCCGGAAGCGAAGAAACCGGAAGTAAAAAAGCCGGAAGTTAAGACAGAGGCAAAACCTGCCATAAAAGAAGTAAAAGAGGAGCCGGCAGTTAAGAAAACTGCACCAAAGACGAAGAAGACAACAAGAAAGACAACAAGAAAAACCACGAAAGCAACGATTCGCAAGACGGCTGCCGCAGTTGATTCGGAAGTATTTGTTCAGATATACGGACAGGAATATTCGCAGCAGGAAATCATGCAGAAAGTTGTAGCTGCATGGGAAGCAGAAGGAAAGAAAATAACTTCCATAAAGAGAGCAAAATTATATATCAAACCGGAAGAAGGAAAAGCTTATTATGTTGTAAACGAAGGTTTGAAAAACGGTTCTACGGGAGCCGTGGATTTGTAAAATTCCGAAGAAAAGAAACGCCACAGAATTTTGCGGTATATGACGCATTTTCTGTGGCTGTTTTATAATAGAAAAGACAAGGAGGTACAAATGAAATGTTTAAGGTAAATGAAAATTACTTAAAACTGCCGGGGAGTTATCTTTTTTCTACAATTGCTCAAAAAGTAGCTTCCTATAAGGCGGCTCACCCGGATAGAGAGATAATAAGTCTCGGAATTGGAGATGTGACGCAGCCGTTGGCACCGGCCGTCATTGATGCCCTGCACAGGGCAGTAGATGAGATGGGAAAGGAAGAAACATTTCACGGTTACGCACCGGATCTTGGGTATGAATTTTTGCGAAGAGCAATTGCGGATAATGATTATAAAATGCGGGGTGTAGAAATCGCATTGGATGAAATATTTGTCAGTGATGGTGCGAAGAGTGACTCCGGCAACATAGTGGATATTTTTTCCGGGGACAGTATAATTGCAGTTACAGACCCCGTTTATCCGGTTTATGTAGACAGTAATGCCATGTCCGGTAAGACGGGAGAGTATCTGAAGGAACGGCAGTGCTGGTCAAATGTAATCTATATGCCATGTACGGCTGAGAATAATTTTATTCCTGAACGGCCGGAGAGAACACCGGACAGCAGATATAAATGATGTCCGAACAATCCGACAGGGACGACTATGAGCAAAACGGAATTGCAAAAATGGGTAGATTATGCAAATGAGAAAAAGGCGGTAATTATTTATGATGCTGCTTATGAAGCATATATTTCGGAGCCGGATGTGCCACACAGCATTTATGAGTGTGATGGAGCAAAAACGTGCGCAATTGAAATGAGAAGCTTTTCAAAGAATGCAGGTTTTACCGGGACACGTCTCGGATTCACGGTAATTCCAAAGGAGTTAAAGAGCAGTGACGGAACGATGCTGAATCGTCTGTGGGCGAGAAGACATGGTACCAAATTTAACGGAGCGCCCTATATTATTCAACGCGCCGGAGAGGCTGTTTACAGCAAAGAGGGAAAAGAACAGACGAAGGAGCAGATTGCCCGCTACATGAAAAATGCAAAAGAGATTCGCCGTACCCTTTCGGATATGGGATATACCGTATTTGGCGGAGTGAATGCACCTTATATCTGGCTTCAGACACCGGATGGCATGAAATCATGGGATTTCTTTGATGTTCTTTTGCAAAAAGCAAATGTAGTGGGAACACCGGGTTCCGGATTCGGACCGAGCGGTGAAGGGTATTTTCGTCTCACTGCTTTTGGTACTGCAGATAATACAAAAAAAGCTTTGGAACGGATTCGTTCCCTGTAAGTGGAAAGGATGATAGAATGAAAAGGAGAATTTATTTGTTATATGCGGGGATGCTGGCGTTTGTGATGTGTTTGCTGCCTGCTCACCGAATTGAGGCGGATTCCGCAACGGTAAAGCCGTTTATCGCTTTTGGTGCTGATTTATCAGCAAAAGAGAAGAAAGAAGTCTTGAAGCAGTTTGGGATTAGTGAGTCGGAACTGGCTGATTATGAAACCATTCAGGTGACAAATAACGAGGAACATGAATATTTGGATGATTATCTCTCTTCACAGGTAATTGGAACCAGAGCATTGTCTTCCGTTATGATTGAGGAAACAGATGCCGGAAACGGAATTGAAGTAGAGACGCATAATATTTCTTTCTGCAGTGAGGAGATGTATACGAATGCTCTTGTAACGGCAGGAATTTCAGATGCGAAAGTAACGGTGGCGGGACCTTTTCAAATATCGGGAACCGCAGCCCTTGTGGGAGCCATGAAAGCCTATGGTGAGATGACGGGAGAGGAGGTCTCCTCAGAGAAATCCGACGCGGCCACAAACGAGCTGGTTCTCACCGGTGAACTGGGAGATTCGATTGGACAGCAGGAAGCGGCACAGTTTGTCGCGCTCCTGAAAGATAAAGTGGTTAGCGGTGACTTGTCGTCAGAAGATGAAATACGCAGTGCCATTGATGAGGCAGAGGATGAATTAAACCTGCAAATCAGTGACGCTATGAAAACAAAGATGGTGAACCTGATGCAGAAAATCAATGGCCTGGATTTGAATCTTGACAGCTTAAAAGACCAGGCGCAGAATGTTTATGACAAGCTGAAAAACATGGGGATTGATTTAGGAGAGGCAGAAGGCATCTGGGGAAAAATAGCCGGGTTCTTTTCCGAAGTTTGGGAAGCTATTGTTAATTTCTTCAAAAGCCTTTTTTAAGCGCGCAAATCAAAATTGTAGCGTTTTATGCCGACGGTGGGAGATTCGTCCCCCGCAATAAAATCACTGACAATATCCACGTCCTTTTCTTTTAGCGAGAGCTCGGATGTAAAAGCGTATCCCTGTTCATTCATGGCATTTTTCAAAAGCTCCATGTTGCGCTCAAACAGATGAAGTGTTTCCTTGGAGCCAACAAAGAATTTCAGGGATACGGCAGTGTTTTCTCTTGCGATTTGGACATCCAGTGTGCCAAGATAATCCATTTCCAGATGAAGGAGAACACTTAAGTTTTTCATATCCTTTTTTAGTGCTTCTTTTCGTGTCATGACGTAAAGATCGCCGTGAGCATTCTGATTTTGCAATTTCAATGGAAGCTGTATATATTGAAATGTTTCATTAAGCGTTTTCATAAAATTAAGGTTATCGTTTATGTCAGAAGCATTATCGGATAATGGTTTGAAAACATCTTTGCCAAATGTTATCTCGCTAAAGTGAGAAAGGGCAGTAAGCTGCTTTGACATTGTTTCATAAACTTTTGCCGGTGTTCCATCTTTCTTCAGTTGTTCCGGCGAAATGGTCCAGTTTGATAAAAACCGGGCCTTTACTATTTTCTGAAAAACGTGTGAAGTCAGAAGAGTGGCAGATTGTTCTTCTGTCATAAAAGGGAAAGCTTCTTTTATTTGGGTGAGAAGCTCTCTAACCGTTATTGAGCCGTCTTCCACGTCTGTCCGGATTGTTTCGGCAATGGGCAGTTTCATCAATTGGTTCGTGAAAGTTTCTATTTCTTCAGAAGAAAGGAAAAAACCAATCTGTTCGCGAATAAATGGCGTCGGGGTGTTTTCCGGTGATACAGTCTTATTACTATCCGTTATTGTGGAAATAAGCTGACGCATTCGGGATAGCGGGTTCGTATTTTCAGCAGGGGATGTGGATGAAGATTCCACGGTGTCAGTTTCCTCTGAAAGGGCAGTTTCCTCTGAAAGGGCAGTTTCCGCAGTGACTTCCGGGGTATCTTCCCGGAAAGACAGTGCTTCTTCTTCCGGGGACAGACTGCTGTCCAGAGCAAGGGTAAGAAGCCGGATTCCCGTAGTTTGGGCAAAACGGGGAATTCGACTGCCGACGGCTTGAAGCATCTGAGAGATGGAATCGCCTAAGGAATCCATTTTGTAAAGAAGCTGGTGAGTCCGATGCTGATAATTCTCGAATTGTCTGACGGTGCTTTCGTTCATCGTCATGCCAAGGCGGTTCATGGTAATGACGGAGTCTACATCAGCTTTCGGATAGCGGGCGCAAAGCTGAATGGAGGACATAATATTTTCCCGGCTGATGGAGAGACGGTTGGTCAGGAGACTTCGAACGACATCCAGATTGCGCGTAGAGCGGGGAAGTCCGGCTTCCTCAAGTGCCTGTGCTATTGTATCTTCCATATCCAGCAGATAAGCATCAGTTGTTGCTTTCATATAAATGGTATTATCATCAAGCTCTGTAATGACAAAGGCAGCTTTCTGACCGATGGAATACTGGTTCGCGTCCGGAAGTTTACCTGTGAAGGAAGAGCCGTCTTCCGTGGATAATGTAAGTTCGCTGCCGTGTACGTCACTGACAACACCTTTGAGCATTTGACCCTCGCGAAGGTGAAGCGTCGAATTGCCGGAACGGTAGGTGCGGGAATGTGAACGGATTCCCTGTGAGGTGCCGCCGCCATTGTTCTGAACGGAGTTGCTGATTATCGACATAGGTGTCTCCTTTCTGCCGGATTTGAATGTCAAATCGCGTGTGGCATACAATAGTAATGCTTGTGAATAAATTCATTATATGATAAAATGGTTTTCAACGCAATATACAGGAGGAATGACCATGAAACCATTTATGGACAGCGATTTTTTGCTTCAGACACAGACAGCGAAAAAGCTTTATCACGATTACGCGGAACAGGTGCCGGTACTGGATTATCATTGTCATCTGGTTCCCCGCGAAATTGCAGAGGATATACATTTCAAAAATATGACAGAGCTGTGGCTCGGTGCCGACCATTACAAATGGCGTGTGATGCGTTCAAATGGGGTGGAAGAACGTTACATCACGGGGGATGCACCGGATGAAGAAAAATTTCATGCTTTTGCCAAAGCATTACCAAAGTGCATCGGAAACCCGATGTACCATTGGTGTCATTTGGAACTACAAAGATATTTCGGCATTTATGAGACATTATCTGAGAAAAATTGGAAAGAAATTTACGAAAAATGCAATAAAATTCTTCAAAAGCCGGAGATGTCGGCCAAAAATCTTATCCGAATGTCCGGTGTGACGCTGGTGTGTACGACGGATGATCCGACAGATGACCTGCATTATCATGAAAGTATTGCGGCGGATACAGATTTTGAAGTACAGGTTCTGCCGGCATGGCGTCCGGATTTGGTCATGAGTCCGGAAAAAGAAGATTTCCGGGGATATATTCGTCGGCTCTCAGACGTCAGTGGTATTGAAATCGAGGATTTTACCACGATGAAACAGGCTTTGGTGAAACGATTGGATTATTTTTCGGAGAGAGGATGCTGCATTTCCGACCATGGATTGGATTATGCAGAGTTTTGTCCGCTTTCTGAGGAAGAAGAAGAAGCAATTGTGAAAAAAAGTCTGCGAGGTGATGCCCTGTCAGAACTGGAACTGAAGCAGTATCGGACGATGGTTATGATGTTCCTTGGAAAGGAATACAGGAAGAGAAACTGGGTGATGCAGCTTCATTACGGTGCAAAGAGGGAAAATAACGAAAAAGTCTTTCAAAGTGCCGGTGCCAATGCAGGGATAGATTGTATCAATCCAAACGGATTTGTGGCTGAAGTGGCTGATTTTATGAATGCATTGAACAGGGATGACAATCTGCCGAAGACAATTTTATATTCTCTGAATCCTACAGACAATGCATTGATTGGAACTATGATAGGATGTTTTCAGGGTGATGGCGTTCGGGGGAAAATCCAGCAGGGAGCAGCGTGGTGGTTTAACGATCACAAATATGGGATGGAGGAGCATATGAAATCATTGGCTTCACTGAGTCTGCTTGGTAATTTTGTCGGGATGCTTACAGATTCGCGAAGTTTTATTTCGTATCCGCGCCATGAGTACTTCCGTCGTATTCTGTGCAATTATGTTGGTTCACTTGTGGAGAACGGAGAATATCCGGAAGATTACGAATTGTTGGGTGAGATGATAAAGAACATTTCTTACTACAATGCAGTGAATTATTTTGGCTTTGATTTATAGGAGGAAAAAATATGTTCGAACTGGTAAAAGCTAATCAGGGAGCAGGAATATACATAGACAGGAAGGCAAAAGACCGAAGCGGGCTTTTGCATGTGGCGAAGAAACTGCAGAAAGATATTGAGCTTGTAACAGGAGTGAAACCATCCATTGATGAGGAGCAGACAGATGGAATGCAGATTATTCCGGGAACGATTGGTTCTCATCCGGTAATTGACGATATGATTGCGTGTGGTGAGCTGGATGTAGAAGCGATTTCAGGAAAAAGAGAAAGTTATGCAATCCGGCTGCTGGGTGATAACAAACTGATTATTGCAGGAACAGAGACGGTTTCTACCTTACACGGTATATATCATATTTCAGAACAGATAGGAGTTTCTCCCTGGGTATATTGGGGAGATGCGGTTCCGGCCGGACGGGATGAAATTCTATTTGACGAAAGTATTAATTTCAACTCAAAAGAACCCTCGGTGAAATTTCGCGGCTTTTTTATGAATGATGAATGGCCGTCCCTCGGCAGCTATGTTATGAATACGTTTGGCGATTTTAATGTTGGCTTTTATGATAAAGTATTTGATTTGCTTCTGCGTCTGAAAGGAAATTATTTTTGGCCGGCAATGTGGTCAGCTTCCCTGTGTCTGGATGGCAGCCCGGAGGACCCTCTTGCTAATGTAAAATTGGCAACGGAACTTGGAATCACGATAGGAAATTCGCACCACGAACCTTTGATGCGTTCAAGTGAAGAGTGGGACAAGGTGAAGACGGATACGAACAATGAGGGTTACGGAAAAGACTGGAATTACTATACGAATGGGGAAGGCCTGTATCGGTATTGGGCAGACGGCGTAGAAAGAAACAAGGATTTCAAACACATGATTACCA
>CAZGDT010000058.1:0-8530 GCA_964524245.1 uncultured Eubacterium sp.
GCAGGATGCCGGATAACGTCCGGTGGAGGTGACTCCCAGGCTAGTGCAACAGAAATATACCGCCTCGGCTTTGCCGGGGTAAGGGTGGAATGGCGAGGTAAGAGCTCACCGCCTTTCTGGTAACAGAGAGGGCATATGTAAACCCCATCCGAAGCAAGACCGAACAGGAAGCAATACGGCGGCCCGTCGTGCTTTCGGGTAGGTCGCTAGAACCTGTTGGCAACAGCAGGTCCAGATAGATGATCACTCAACGACAGAACTCGGCTTATCGTGTTGCTCATATCAGAAAAATAATGATAGTTCATTCTGATTTGAGGAGAGTATTAAATGGAACGATATGAACTTGCAAAAAATCGTATTATGGAATTAAAAACAGAGGCACAGGGGATATATGGCAGATATATTGTCTGTGTCTCTGAAATGTTTGCAATGGTATTCGATGTGCTGGAAGGAAAATGTAAGGAAAAAAAGAAAAGCATTGAGAAGCTGTATATGGAAATTGCCGGTGCAAATTATGAGATGTCTTACGCTAACCCGGCGTATTGTGCTGAACAGTTCGGGAAAAAAACAGGTTCCAATTTGTGTTGGTTTTATGTGAGATTTCGAGACAGCATTGTAGCCGCATTTGAATCCGACAGGGATGAAGTGACCCGATGCATGGAATTGTTTTTACAGGTAGTCACTGTTCTTACAACAGAGAAAGAACAGGAACGATTCTTGAAAGAAACAATTTACTATGAGGTACACGATTATGCGGAAGAAAGAATCGAAAAAAACATTCATGATTTGTTATGTCCGGAGAAAACATTGATTTATGATATTGTAATGAACAGTGATTTTTCAAATACGGATTATTTGTACCGATATGGGGATTATATAACGGATAATGAGATAAAAATGGCAGAATTTCTGAATGAAATGCCAACAGAAACACTGCAGGATATGGCCTCAACTTACACGGAGGGATACCGTAAAGGATTTGAAATGGCCGGTATTGATCTTACAAAGAAAAAAACGGTGCAGATTCGGTATCACATCGGTTTTGAACCAATGGTGAGGGAGGCAGTCCGACAGTTTGAAGCAATGGGTTTGTCAGTTGTTTTTACAAGGAAAACAAATACGAAAGCAACAGGAGTTATCAGCACTTCGCCCAATAAACAGTATCTGTATGATCATAGGTTTGACGATGCTTTGTATTTAAATCATGCACTTGTTCAGCAAAAACTTAAAATAACGGAAAAAACATTTGAAAAATATAAAGAAGAGGCTGCCCTCTATGCAGGTCCGGCTGTGATAGAGGTATTTGGCGAAAAACTTTTCACACCGGAAACCAAGCCGCAAAGTCCTGCGTATTCGCAAGAACAGGAAATAATGTCTGTGGAATATCAGAGAGAATATTCGCTTATACAGAATCGTTTTATTCCTCAGGATAATTACAGTTTTACGATTATTGCATATCCCATACCGGAAATAGGAGATAAATTCAAAGACATCTTTAAGACTACGGTTGAAGTAAATACGCTGAATTCGGATGTATATCAGGATATTCAGCAGGCATTAATTGATGCACTGGATCAGGGAGAATATGTCAGAGTAACGGGAAGAGGAGATAATCACACCAATCTCCGCATACAGCTTCACGAACTTACGGATTCCTCCCGACAGACAAATTTTGAGAATTGTCTTGCGGATGTTAATATCCCGGTTGGTGAGGTGTTTACCTCACCGCTTCTGACGGGAACAGAGGGAATCCTGCATGTAACGGGAGTTTACCTGAACGGACTTCGATATGAAAATTTAGAATTTGAAATATCCGACGGTATGGTGAGCGGGTATGGATGTTCCAATTATGAAACAGAAGATGAGAACAGGAAGTATATCAAAGAAAATATCTTTCACAACCGTGACACATTACCAATGGGTGAATTTGCCATTGGAACGAATACAACGGCTTATGTTATGGGACGTAAGTTCGGGATTGAAGCAATGCTTCCTATTCTGATTGCAGAGAAAACAGGACCTCATTTTGCGTTTGGTGACACCTGTTATTCCATGAGTGAGGATGTTATTCTTCATAATCCTGACGGAAAAGAAATCATAGCGAAAGATAATGAGTGTTCGCAATTGCGTCATACGGATATAAGCAAAGCGTATTTTAACTGCCATACGGATATAACAATTCCGTACGACGAACTGGGCGACATAATTGTCATTACAAAAACGGGTGAAACCGTTACCCTGATAAAGGACGGACGATTCGTTCTTCCGGGAACAGAGTTGTTAAATGATGTGTTACAGGAACTTTCCTGAAAACATAATAGAAAAATAGGAGGTACCATATAAAATGGTTAAAGTTGGTATTTTGATGGGAAGTGATTCGGATCTTCCTGTCATGAAAAAAGCGGCAGATATGCTGGAAAAGTTTGGAATTGAATATGAGATGACGATTATCTCCGCTCATCGCATGCCGGATGTGTTTGTAGATTATGCCACGAAGGCAGAAGAGAGAGGGATTGAGGTAATTATAGCAGGTGCGGGCGGAGCGGCTCATCTGCCGGGAATGTGCGCGGCACTTTTTGATTTACCGGTTATCGGAATTCCGATACATACAAAAAGTCTTGGTGGAGTTGACAGCCTGTATTCCATCGTCCAGATGCCGTCCGGCATTCCGGTCGCTACGGTGGCGATAGACGGAGCGGCAAATGCTGCGATTCTTGCTGCAAAGATTTTGTCCGTATATGATAAAGATTTGCGCAATGCATTGAAAAATTACAAGAAGGAAATGAAAGATGGTGTTATGGCGAAGGCAGATAAGCTGAGTGAACTTGGTCATGATCAATACATCGCACAAATGAAATAATAAAGCAGTGCCAATCAGTGACATCATTATTCACTGATTGGTATTTTTATTTGCGCTTCAGAAAGAAGTTATTTATTGTGTGAAAAAGATAATCCGAATATCCTGCTTTCTTTGAATCCTGCATTGCCAGCAAAGGAACAGAACCTATTTTATTTTTTTTATAAAAGTATTCAATTTCTCCGACAGTATTCCCTTTTTTTATCGGAGCCGTCATTTCTTTAAGAACAATTTTTCTTTCTATATTTTTTGAATCAAACTCATGGATAAATGTATGACTGAATTTGTTTTTGGGAGCAATGTCTATCGTGTCGGGGAATCCTCTTTTTACGGATAATGGGTCAAGCTTTAATAAGGAAGTATCATCCCTGTAAACAGAACAGTTTGCAAAACCGTAATCTAATAATTTTTGAGCTTCATGGAACCGTACTTTATGATCCGGAGCGCCCATAATTACAGCAACAAGATTCAACCCGTTACGTTTTGCCGTTGCACTCAGACAGTATTTTGCTTTTTTTGTCGAACCTGTCTTAAGCCCGGTTATGCCGTCATAGAATCGTACAAGCTTGTTTGTATTGGTAAGTCCAAAGGATGTTTCTCCTTTTTTTGTTTTATGAATGATTGAGTCCATCCAGACGGTAGAATATTCAGATATTTTCGGATGCTTCATGATGAGCTCCCGTGACATGAGGGCAACATCACAGGCACTTGAATAATGTCCGGACTGAATATCATCATCAAGACCGGTACAGTTCTTGAAATTTGTATGTGTCATGCCAAGTTCTTTTGCCTTATCATTCATTCGTTTGACAAAATTCTGTTCCGAACCGGCTATTTTTTCCGCCATGGCAACGGCAGCATCATTTGCGCTGGCGATACTGATGCATTTTATCATTGTTTCAACGGTTTGCTTTTCATTCTCTTCGAGAAAAACCTGCGAACCTCCCATTCCGGCCGCATAGGCACTGACGTTTACTTCATCTTTCAATGACAGTTTTCCCTGCTCCAGAGATTCAAAGATAAGATTCAAAGTCATGATTTTTGTAATACTGGCAGGAATAAGTTCCTTATCTTTGTTTTTTTCATAAATAATCTCGCCGGTACTGCCCTCTATTAATACGGCTGCCTTGGCCGTTATTTCCAGGGCGGAACCGGATGCTGTTTCTGCATGAACCCGTACCGGACAATAAAAAAGTAAAAAAAGAAACGGAATGATGAACAGTTTCCATGTTTTCTGTTTCATAGTTTGCCTCCATGCTATGACAGTGAACCTGAATTTCTTTTATGATTAATATATGCGGGCAACGGATGGTTTATGAAACCTGAGCGTTCAAAATCTATTGACGTGATTTTGGATTTTTAGTATGATTAAAAGTAGTATTTGCGTGAAAGGAGAGGGAAAAATGAAAAAGCGTAAAAAAAGATTTATGAAAAGGGTACTTGCGGCTGTATTGGCGCTTGCTCTCAGCGGACAGGGGACAGCACCGGTATTTGCTGCCACAGGGACGACAGACAAAACGATTTCGGGAATCGTTGTCGAAACGGAAGATGAGAAAACTGTTCTGACGGAGGACGGCGGGACAGATAATGAAGAGCTTTTTGCCGGATACTTCCGGCAGCGTGTGGAGGAGATGACCGGTTCCGGAATTGCGCAATATGGGACACAGGCGAGAGAGGAACTTACATCTTTTCAACAGGAAGTTTATGATGAATTGAAAGAACAGATTAAGAAAGTAGCCGCCGGTGAAAGTGATACGGCGGTATTTGTGATACCGGAAGAGATTTGCAGTCAGGTACAAATCACGGGAAGCGGATTTGTTCAGGATTCGACTTTTTCGCAGGAAGCGAAAGAAGCCTTCCAAAATAAAGTTAAGGAAATGGTAGGAACGTCACAACTGTTCTCAGCACTTTTGGGAGATCTTCCCTACGAATTGTACTGGTTTGATAAAACCGTTGGGATGGGTTCGTCCTACAGTTACAGCGGAAATGATACAACGGTTTATCTTACGAAATATACGTTTACGTTTTATGTAGCCAAAGAATATTCCAAGACTAATGAGAAAAAAACAACTGTGACGGATACGGAAAAGACGGGAGCAACGACAGAAGCATTAAAAACGGCAGAAGAGGTGGTGGCCGCCGCTGAAAGTTATACGGATATGGAGAAGGTTCGAAGTTATAAAAACTGGATATGCGATGCCGTGTCTTATAACGACGATGCGGCAGATGATGAAACAGATACACCGTATGGGAACCCCTGGCAGGTAATCTGGGTATTTGATAATGATCCGGATACCAATGTGGTTTGTGAAGGATTTTCGAAAGCATTTCAGCTTTTATGTGATCTGACGACGTGGGAAAATAATGTAATTTCTTACAGTGTGTCCGGCACAGCGAATGGCGGCGCCCATATGTGGAATGTTTTATCGGTGGGGGAGACCAATTATCTTGTTGACGTTACAAACAGTGATGAAGATACGATAGGAGAAAATGGCGGACTGTTTTTGGATCAGTTAATAACATCATATGAGCCGGATTATTCATCTTATACGGTTTATGCTTACGGTACTCCGATTATTTACACATACCGTGAAGACCAAAAAGATCTGTATTGTGACGGCTATCTTCCCCTGACTGTTTTTGAACAGGAGATGATAGAGGTTGATAAAGCAACTAAAGTTTATGATGGTTCCGGAGAAATTAAGGAAGTCAGCTTTAAGAACTCTTCGACCGGCGAGACGGTGTTCCTTCAGAAAGATGTGGATTACACGCTTACCAATGCATATTTTTTGAGGCCGTCCACGAATTATGTAAATGCCAACGCCGGTACAAAGGATCTCTATGGGAAGGTGTCTCTTACAGAGGAAGGAAGACGGAAAGCATTTTTTGCCGGTCCGTCGACGACATGTTGGATGTCATCTGTGACGGGTGAAATATTGCCATGTCCGGTTCGTTTTACCTATGACGGGCAGACCTCTTTTGATAAGGAAATTACGTCTGCACTGCCGGATACATATACCATCAGCCTGACCGAGCAGGAATACGGTTTTTCTGCCTCGATAAGCGGAAAGCTGACATGGACAAAGGACGGTAAAACATATACAGAGCTTCCGGACGATTTTTCCGGTGGAACATTTCAATGCTGTTTTACCGCAAATGATACGGACTATAATAAAAACTTTGAAGTTTCTTCGGAGCCGATAGATGTTGAATTGAAAAGCACGGCATTATATCCTGCTTATCCGGGGGCCCAGGATTCGAAATCTTATATAGAGCATTATAATGAGATTGTGTCCGGATATGGCGTTAATGTGCAGAATTATAAGAATACCGTGTCGATTGAATATGGAACATGTAAGAATTTAAAAGAGTGTGTTGATATAAGCACGGATTGTATTATTGTTAATCCGGATGATTATAGTGTCATAGATGAAAATCCTACGTTGTGGCTGGAAATCTATGATCCGAGCGGCAAAAAGGTTGCGGACCCGGAAAACACGGTTCCCGTTGCAGGAACATATACCTACAGGATTTTTTACAAAGGAAGCCTCTCAGGGGGAACTACGGCATATGAACTGTATTCGGATGAAGCACAATACTGTAAATTTACGGTTACAAAAAAGAAGCTGACGCTTAATGACCTTACTTTTAAGAAACAGAACGGTACATCATTTACAGAATTTACCGGGGATACGTATTCTAAAGTATATGATGGGACATCAGATGTCGATTTTGATGTTTATGTAAAGGATTCTTCGTGTGCCATAACCGGAGATCTCGATTCCGGCAAACTGGAGGGAGTGCAATTAAGCATTTGCAAAAAAGATGATACAGACGGCACGAAAAAAGCAGTCGACGTTTCTGATGATTTATCATTAAAAATAGTAATTCCGGAGGGATATGCCATTCCTTCAGAACTGACAAACGGAAGCTGTTATGAATTGGCACTGGGAGATTCGGGTGCCGTGACAATCTGCGGGGCAGAGATAACGAAGAAACAGGTTGCCGCAACGGAAGATTTCACCGGGGCCATCCAAAAAGAATATGATGGCACAACGGCTCTTGCGGCTGACAGCCCTGCCGTGAGATTTAAGGTGGTCACTGATTCTAATTCAAACAAATTTGTTACGGTAAACACATCAGATAATCAGTACAGTCAGAAAAATGCCGGAGACGGATTGCAAAAAATTATTGTCGGCAGCAAAACTTTTGATACAACAAATGATCCGGATTTCAAAGAAACAAATTATGATATTACTTATCCGGATATTTACGGTTCCATAGAGGCCAAAAATATTTCGATAACCGTCACCGGACCGGCAGAAGCATTTTATGGAGAGGATTACAGTCACAAAGCAATATTTGATGACGAGGAAGATATTATAGACGGTGATGAAGTGAATCTGACGCTTACATACTGTTCCGGTAATCCGATTGCCGGGCTTCCCATTGATGCCGGAAATTATACGATAACCGTAGCTGCTGATAATTCAAATTATTCTGTGGGTGAAGTCAGTGGTGTAAACTCATTTAGAATAAAGCCTTTACCGATTAGCACAAAGGATGTGACACATTGCATCCGGTATAACACTACGGCATTGCAGGAAATTAATTATAGTGATTTTTACCCGAATTATCAGGGAACAGCCATTGAGGGGGAATTACTTGTCAGCAGTGTACAGGGTGACAAAGAAATTTTAGATGTCATCCCGACTTCAGATAATTTAAAATTTGCATTGAAGAACAATCTGACGTCCGGGGATGTCGGTAAAAAAGTGACGGTAGAATTTAACTTTCAGCCGGAAAACACCAATTATGATACGGCTAAGGCCAATTTAGTCATTGAACTGATTGGTAAAAAAACAGCATCGGATATGAAAATTTTAATTGACGGTAATTACACATATGGCTCCGTAATTGATGCGCCGACATGTTCTTCTGACATTATTGCGTCAGACCCGGATGTGGGAACATGGACATGGTCATATACCGGTACGCTTTCGGATGATAAGAATACATCATATCAGTCAACACAGATGCCGACGGAACCGGGCAGCTATGAGGTTTTGGTAAGTTATGAAAGTGATGGTATTCAGGGGGAAACTTCAAAAGAATTTACCATAGGAAAAAAAGCACTTACTTATAAAGATGTGAATGCGGTGAATAAAACATATGACGGAGGCTGCGAGGCTTCGTTAAGTGGTATGTTGGAATATGACGGAATACTGTCCGGAGATGATGTCAGTGTTACGGGCAGTGGGAGTCCGATAAAGTTTGTGTTTGACAAAGCAGATGTCGGCGAAAGAATAACGGTACGTCCGGCAGATGGTGTAGAGATTCATATGACAGGTGAAGATGCATGGAAGTATGAAGAACCGGAAAATATACCTGCTTTTTCAGCAGATATTACCCCTGCTGTGATAAAGGCAGAGATTATCGGTCCGTCGGAAACATTTTGCGGTAAGACCTTTTCCCATTATGCGGTCGTTACGGATGGATTGCAGGGAGATGATACGGATGAAGATGTTTCGCTTACAGTGCGCTATTATGATTCTCAGGGGAAAGTGACAGAAGGAATTCCGACAGCAGTGGGAACATATGACATGAAGTGTTTTAGCAACAATGGCAACTATGTGACGGATAACGAAACAACAGGATATGTGATTGGTACAA
>CAZGDT010000059.1:0-8148 GCA_964524245.1 uncultured Eubacterium sp.
ACCGGAGCCCCCATTGGAAACTGGAAGTACTATCCGGCAGAGAAGTATTGTGCAAAATATACGGATTATCTGCTTTTAATCAATCAGGAGGATTATACACGTGCATGTAAATTTCCTGTGCGGGGGGAATCTGTGTATATACCGGGAGTAGGTATGAGGCCTATGCCGCCGGGAACGCCCGGCTATAATCTGCGGGAAGAATACGGAATTCCGGCGGAGAACAAAGTGATTATCAGTGTCGGAGAACTGACGGAAGGGAAAAATAATGAAGTAATGATTCGTGCCATGGACAGATTTCGCCGGGATCCGGTCACATATCTTATCTGTGGAACAGGGATAATGGAAGAGAAACTCCGCAAGCTTGTAAAAGATATGTATCTGGAAGAAAAAGTGATTTTTGCCGGGTATTGTGATCATATACCGGATGTTTTGCACCAGGCGGACATATTTGCATTTCCATCCGGGCGGGAAGGACTTCCGGTTGCCATGATGGAGGCCATGCAGGCAGGACTGCCGGTACTGGCACTTGATATACGCGGCTGTCATGACCTGATTGAAGATGGAAAGGGCGGCTTCCTTTTTGATGAAAAAGAAGCCGGGGATTTCGTGCGGGGAATCTCCTATCTTATGAAATATCCGGATGAGGCAGAACGAATGGGTCAGTGGAACCAGAAACGGGTCGAAGACTTTTCTGTTGATGTTGTGGAAAAAGAAATGAGACGGATTTATAAGAAAGCAGAAAGCGGGGAGTAGCATGAAGAAGCAATTGACCATATCGATAGCAGCCTATCATGTAGAAAAGTATCTGCCGGAAACGCTGGACACTTTTCTTATTCCTGAAATAGGAGAGAAACTGGAAGTTCTGATTATTAATGACGGGTCCGGTGAGGGTATTAATGAAATTGCCGGGAAATATGAAGAAAAATATCCGGCTGTTTTTCGCTTGATAGATAAAGAAAACGGCGGCCACGGTTCAACGGTAAACCGGGGAATTCAAGAAGCTTCCGGGCGCTATTTCAAGACTGTTGACGGAGATGATCTGGTGTCGCCGGAAGGTTTGAAGGAACTTGTTACTTATCTGGAGACAGCGGAAGATGATCTGGTAGTGACGGATTATGTATGTTTTGATGACAAAACAAAAGAAATCATTGGGGAAGAAAAACACAATTTTTCCGGCAAACAATATAGAAAAACGTATGAATTTGAAGATATTTGTGACCGGGTTTATATCAACATGCATGCGGCCGCATATCGAACGGAACTTCTGAAAAATATGGGAAAGCGTCTGGATGAACACTGCTTTTATGTGGATGCCGAGTACAATTTGTATCCCGTGCCATTTGTAAAAACAGTGGCTTTTTTGGAAAAACCCGTGTATCGGTATCGGCTTGGAATGACGACACAGAGCATGGACATAAAAAATATGCAGAAAAACTGTGCACATCATGAGATGGTTTTGACGCATTTATTGGAATTTTTTCAGGAGATGAAGGATAATATTTCACCCGCAAAACGCGCGTATCTTGCCAAAGGAACGGCGAAAATTCTTGTAAGTCAGTACAAGATATATCTGAGTTATCCACCCGGCGAGGTACATAAAAAAGAAATATATGCATGGGAGCAACGGGTGAAAAAAGAATATCCCGACATATACAAAAGTGTAACAAATAAAGCGGTAAAAATGCTGCGGCACAGCGGTTATCTGCTGTATCCGCTGATTTCGCGGATGTGTCGTAAAGCATACCATTGTGATTAAGATTGGAGGACTGTCTGTTATGAAACTTTTGATTGCCCGAATACAGGGATTTATCCGCTTCAAGGATTTGATGGGGCAGCTGGTCAGCCGGGATCTGAAATTAAAATACCGGCGAAGCGTTCTCGGATATCTTTGGAGTGTATTAAATCCCCTGTTTATCATGACGATTATGGCGATTGTTTTTTCGCATATGTTTGCGAGAGACAGCATCCCGAATTTTCCTGTTTATCTCATGAGCGGACAGGTTATGTATAACTTTATGAACCTTTCAACAAAATCAGCGATTAATTCAATAAACGGAAGTGCGTCTCTGCTGAAAAAAACATATGTGCCAAAGTACGTTTTTACCGTTTCCAAAATTGTCAGCGGTGTCATTGACTGTATTTTTTCTATGGGTGCGCTGCTTATCGTTATGCTGTTTACGGGTGGTGTTTTTTCCTGGCGTCTTCTTCTGTTTCCCTTTGTTCTGGCACAGAATTTTGTCTTTACACTGGGACTGGGACTGCTTTTGGCGGCGACTAACGTGTTCTTTCGGGATATCCAGTATATATACAATGCCATTACTACGGCATGGCTCTATCTGACTCCGATGTTTTATCCGATTGAGTCCCTGCCGACTACGCTGCAGTATATTGTATCGCATCTTAATCCCATGTACTCCTATGTGTCTCAGTTCCGATGTCTGACAATGCCGGGATTTGTACCCGGGGGAATCAGTATGGGTCCCATGATTCTGATTGGTGTTGTTTCAGCGGTTATTATGCTGTTTGTCGGCCTTTGGGTGTTCGTGAAAAGCCAGGATAAATTTATCCTGTATATCTAAAAGGAGGGAAGGACATGAACGATATTGCGATTGATGTAAAAAATGTTACAATCCGATTCAATTTGGCATCGGAAAAAATTGATAATTTGAAAGAGTACTTTGTTAAGTTAATCAAACGTGAACTTCTCTTTCAGGAGTTTCTGGCAGTGAGGGATGCTTCTTTTACCATTCGAAAAGGGGAAGCGTGGGCTTTGGTAGGAAGCAATGGTTCCGGCAAGTCCACTCTTTTGAAGGCAATCAGCGGGATTCTCAAACCTTATAAAGGTGAAGTTGTTGTAAACGGTTCAATTTCACCGCTGTTGGAGCTGGGAGCCGGTTTTGACATGAACCTGACAGCCAGAGAAAATATTTTTCTTAATGGTACCGTGTTGGGACATTCCAAAAAATACATGCAGGATCATTTTGATGAAATTGTAGAATTTTCCGGTCTGCATAAATTTCTGGATTCACCGGTAAAGAATTTTTCTTCCGGTATGCGGGCGAGATTGGGTTTTTCCATTGCGACAATTGTCCGTCCGGACATATTAATTGTAGATGAAATTCTGGCCGTAGGAGATTATTCTTTTCAGCAAAAATGCTTAAAGCGCATGAACGAAATGATGAGCGGGGGGACAACACTTTTGTTTGTTTCCCATTCGATTGATCAGGTTCGCAAGCTGTGTGATCATGCTGTCTGGATTGAGAAAGGAACCATTATGCAAACAGGGGAAGTCAATGAAGTGTGTGATGCCTACATGGCAACACAGAAAAAATAGAGGATGAAAATATGATATTACAAAATCTTGTATTTCCAAAAGAGGCAATATGCAAAGAAGAAAATCTGTATATTCACACACAGACGGGAGAACTTCGATCGGAGAAAGACCGATATGTGCTATCTCCCGGATGTGAGGTGGATTTTTTTACTTATTTCAATAGTTTCTCTGCCGGAAAATGGAATTTATACAGTAGGGTACAACAGGCTGCTATGGTGTTGAATTGTGAAGGGGCGTGTGAAATTTCACTATGGGAATCTGTATCCGGATGTCCGGACCGGTGTCTGGCAGAGGAGCAGTTGACGAGAGTCGGAGCCGGACAATCCCGGCTGTCTTTTTCCGTGTGCGAATCCAAAGGGATTGTATATGGAAAAGTAAAGGCCGTAACGGAAACCATACTGAAAGGCGGGTGGTTTGAAACGGCTTCGGATGTCACGGAAAAACCGGTAAAAATAGCAGTTGGAATCTGTACTTTTCGCCGGGAAGAATTTGTGAAAAAAACAATTCATACATTACAGAATTTGACGGACGGAAGGAATGCGCTTTTACGTGACAAACTGCATGTTTATGTATCGGATAACGGGAAGACACTGCCTGCTGACGAGCTGTCAAACGATACAATTCAAATATTACCTAACCGTAATATTGGTGGAGCAGGCGGGTTCGGACGATGTCTTTTGGAAGCCGTAAAGAATCAAAAAAAGTACGGATTTACACATGTGCTGCTGATGGATGATGATATTGTTCTGGAACCGGAATCTTTGTATCGTACTTACACGTTACTCGCCATGCGTAAAGAGGAACGGGAGGGAGATATGCTCGGGGGTGCTCTGCTTCGTCTGGATATCCCGTATATACAACATGCTAATGGAGAAATGTGGAAAGGAGGAAGAATTGGATTTACCAAAAGAGGGTTTGATTTGCGTAATTCTTCCTTCCTTATGAAAAATGAAGAAGATTTGCCGATGGAGTACAATGGCTGGTGGTATTGCTGTGTTCCGCTTGGAGAGAATTTCCGCGGTTTTCCGTTACCGGTATTTATTCATGGAGATGATATTGAGTACGGACTTCGTTTCGGAGGGGAAATTATGACGCTGAACGGAATCGGAGTCTGGCATGATGCTTTCGATAATCGCAAAGCTTCTTCCATGGAATATTATGATATGAGGAATACATTGATTGCCTGCGCCATTCATTATCCGCAGTTTTCCTGCCTGTCAATGATAAAACGTGTATGTAGACATTTGGCCGGACAGATGCTTCATCTTCGTGTGGAAGATCAAAAACTTACCATGAAAGGTGTGGAAGATTTTTGTCAGGGCGTTTGTTTTTTGAAAAAAACAGATCCGACTGAGCTGCATCCAAAGATTATGGCGATGGGGTATGCCATGCAGGACGTGTCTGCAGATTTGGAAAATATGGGGATTGATGTGGAGGCTGCGAAACCGCACCCTGAGCACCTGTATGAAGATGCCGGGTTTGCCAAAAAACATCTACTGACGATAAACGGATACATTCTTCCCGGAAGAAAAGAATCAATCGCGCTTCCTATGGGGTGTCATCCGGCAGCTCTTTATCGCCGCAGAAACGTGCTGCTGTATGATCCGGACACGAAAAAAGGATTCTATGTGACCCGTCGTATTCGGGATTTATTTATCACTGTCGGGCGCTGTGTGAAGATGGGATGGCTTCTGGTTCGGAAATATAAAAAAACGGTTTGTGATTTTCAGAAAAATGGTGGGGAATTGGTGACACTAAAGTTTTGGGAGGACTATGCAGGAACCGTTCGTCGCAAAAAGTGACCGCTTGTCGCATCGTTGTTGACGGGTGTTTTGGAGTGTGCTACACTAAAATTAATAAAAAATCCAGAGATAGGATATATAAATATACCGTTTATTAAAAAGGAGAAAACGAGATGGGAGAGATATATTCTACGATATGGGAAATAATGGAAGAGTTGTGTGAAAGAAAAATAGAAGAAAATCTATCTCTGTTCGGCGACTTAGAGATGGATTCCGTACAAATTATAGAGCTTGTTCTGGAAATTGAGGAACGATATGGTTTTGAGTTTGAAGAATATGATGAGTTGATGGAACATATGGAAACGGTTCGTGATTTTATCATTTATTTTGAATCATATATAAACAATATGGGAAGTTAAGGGTAAGATGTGGGATTTAAAGAAATTCGGAGAAAGCACAGCACTAATTTCTGAATCCGGGGAAATCATAACATATTCAGAACTTGAAGAACGACTGGAGAAAGTACGGATTCATGATAAAAAAAGTCTGGTATTTATCTTGTGTCAAAATAGTATTGAATGTGTGACATTTTATTTGAGCTGTTTAAGTTTCGGAATGGTGCCGTTTATGCTGGATTCAGAAATATTACAGGATAAATTTAAGAAATTGTTGCAAGCCTATCAGCCGGCGTATTGTTATATACCGAAAATTGTGAGGAAGATAGTTTCGACAGGCTATCATTACGTCAGAGGAGATAAAGACTACTGCCTGTATGAAAAAGAAGAAAAAACAGCATATGATATATATGAGGAATTAGCTCTGCTGCTCTCCACGTCAGGGACGACGGGAAGTGCAAAGGCAGTAAGACAGTCTTATACAAATATTGAAAGTAATGCAAAAGCCATTTGTGAATATTTGCATATTACCGGGGAAGAAAGAGCAGTTTTAACGTTGCCGGTTTATTACACATACGGGCTTTCTGTTTTGCATTCCCATCTTTTGGCAGGTGCCGCCGTATTATTGACACGCCAAAGTGTTTTACAAAAAGAATTCTGGAGGTTTGTACAGAAATACAGAGCGACAAGTTTGTCAGGTGTACCATATATGTATGAATTGCTGCGAAAAGTAAAATTTGCAGAAATGAAACTGCCGGATTTGCACTATATGACACAGGCTGGGGGAGCATTGGGAGAGCCGGAATGGGAGTATATGGAGAAATATTCAGAAAAGAGAAAGATATCGTTTTATGTAATGTACGGACAAACAGAAGCAACAGCGAGAATTTCTTATTTACCACCTGATAAAATGTCGGAAAAGAGAGGAAGTGTCGGGGTTGCCATTCCGGGAAGTGAGATACGTATTGAAGAGGGTGAGGTAGTATGCAGGGGAGAAAATGTCTGCCTCGGATATGCGGAGAGTTTTTCGGATTTGAACAAGAAAGATGAATGGGATGGGGTGCTTTATACGGGAGATATGGGATATTTGGATGATGAGGGGTATTTGTACATTCAAGGAAGAAAAGACAGGTGTATAAAACTACTTGGAAAAAGGATTAATCTTGATGAATTGCAGAATTATTTATCCAAAAGAATTGGAAAAGAATTATATGCGATATCGGGTCAGAATAAAATAGAACTTGTTTCACAGAATGTTATAGTGGAAGAGAAACTGATTCATTGTCTGCGTGAACTAAAAATCCCGATGAGTTATGTAACTGTCAGGCTGCTTAGTCAGATACCGAGGAAGAAAATGGGGAAGGTGGATTATGAAAAATTACAGAAGACGGAATGAAATGGCGAAAAATGTTTATCAGGAGATTGTTTTATACAAACGTTTGGCAAAGGAGCATGCAATTGATACAGATGATTTTGCATGGGAAGAAAATTGGGAGCAGTTACCGGTTGTTTCAAGAAATCTGATTTCCGGACGAATGGCGGATTTGTTTGCACCTCAGTATGCCGTATGGGAAAATACGTCCCGCATGCAGTCGGTGTTTACATCAGGAACGACGGGGATGTGTTTGGAAATTTCCTGGCTTATTGAAGACATAAAAATGTCGTTTATGCCATTGTGGATAAGAAGAATGAAAAGATATGGGATTTCGCCGGGAGATCGATTGGGAACATTTTATTCATCTCGAAGATATGCACGGGAAGATACGTGGTATCAGATGTCGAAACAAGAGATTTCTTTTGCAAAAGAAGAATTACGGGAAGAACGGATACATGAAATATATGAGATGTTGGTTGCGAATCGGGTGAAATGGATGATTGTGCAGCCTTCCGTACTCTTTCTTTTATACCAGCATATGAATAAAAGAAGTCTTTCTCCGTGGAAAGAATTGGCATATATTGAAATGACGGGAGAATATATTGATGAGGTTTTTTATCAAAAACTGAAAAGCTTGTTTCAGGTTCCTATTGTTAATCAATATGGAACGTATGAGGTTAATACGATTGCGTACGGAGAGGGAACCGGATATCTGGATGTAATGGAGAGTAATGTCTATGTGGAGATTGTGGATGAAGAGGGTCATGTGCTGCCCGATGAAATGGAAGGAAATGTATGTGTCACCTGTTTAACAAATCGTGCAATGCCATTTATTCGATATTTAGTTGGAGATATGGGGAAAATGAGAACATCTCAAACTCCATTCGGAGAGAAAAGGCAGTTGTGTCTGACAAAGGCCCGTTGTGCGGATTTGATTCATTTAAGAGACGGTGTTGAAATAAATCCATATGTATTGCAGAAGGCGATAGAAGTTACAAATCATTTTATGGATGATGCAGTTATTCAATTTCGTTTCGTGCAGATTTCCTGTGACAAAATTCGAGTAGAATTGGTCACATCGGAAGAGTATCTGTTTGAAGATATTTGTAAGTGTATCCGGGGAAGTATATACCAAAAAGAATTACAGGACACAGAGTTTCTTTTTGAAAGAAAAGAATATTTGTTATTTGATCCCGGAGCGGAAAAGAGGGGGTGGTTTTACTCATCATTGTGATACATTAAATAATGAGTTTGACGAAAGGAAGGGATTTTATGAGAATAAGTCAGAACAGGATATCACGG
>CAZGDT010000060.1:0-8060 GCA_964524245.1 uncultured Eubacterium sp.
CCCTGTTGTGAGGAAATTGTAAATCATCTTATGCAGGCAAAAAGATGTGGCTGTTCAATGGGAAAATTAGCATGTATGCCGGCAAAACAGCAGGATGTCGACACGCTGCTGAACAGCACGGCAGTCATGAAAGAGAGAGAACCGGAATTTCCCGTGATTACGATGTCAATGGGGGATTTGGGGATGGTTTCACGGTTGTATGGCGGGTTATACGGTTCCGAAGTTTCTTTTGGATGTGTGGAACAGACTTCAGCGCCGGGACAAATTTCTGTTCGGGATATGCTTCCTGTGTTTGAACGGATTTATCGTGGGAATCGTCATATTATTCTGATTGGATTTATGGGAACCGGTAAATCCACGATATCGAGAGAGCTTCACTATCAGTCTTCCCGTCCGGAAATTGACATGGATGCCGCGATTGAAGAGAAGGAAGGAAGAAGTATTGCTGAAATATTTGCGACAGACGGTGAAACGTATTTTCGGGATTTAGAAACTTCTTTCATTGATGAACTTGCTGATATGAAACCATCGATCGTTTCCTGTGGGGGCGGGGTGGCACTTCGTGAACTTAACGTACGAAAGCTGCAGGCGATGGGAAGTGTTGTATTGCTCACGGCAAAACCGGAAACTATTTTCGAACGGGTGCGACATAATACAAACCGGCCTCTTCTTAACGGTCACATGAATGTGGAATACATAGCCGGACTAATGGAGAAGAGAAGTCCTTTTTATGAACGGGCAGCTTCTGTTACGGTAGCTACGGATAACAGGATGGTTAGTGAGATTGCGAAAGAAATACTTGAAAAATGCTTTTAAATATAATACACTTATAAAAGGATGAATTTAATGTCGTTTTGCGCGACGGAAAGAGAGGAAACTATGATTTCAGCAGGAGATTTCAGAAACGGTTTAACAGTAGAGATTGACGGAACGGTTTATCAGATTGTAGAGTTTCAGCATGTTAAGCCGGGTAAAGGAGCTGCATTTGTTCGTACAAAATTAAAAAACGTAGTAGATGGTGGTGTTGTGGAGAAGACATTCCGTCCGACGGAAAAATATCCGCAGGCACATATTGATAAAAAAGAAATGCAGTATCTGTACAATGACGGTGAGATGTACAACTTTATGGACAACGAAACTTATGAACAGATTGCCCTGACAGAGGAAGCAGTCGGTGATTCCATGAAGTTTGTGAAGGAGAATGATAATGTAAAAATGGTATCCTACAAGGGAAACATCTTTGCCATTGAACCGCCGATGTTTGCAGAGCTGGAAGTAACAGAAACAGAACCCGGTGTAAAAGGTGACACGGCGACGAATGTTACGAAACCGGCTACGGTAGAAACGGGTGCACAGGTTGCAGTACCGATTTTTGTTAATCAGGGTGACAGAATTCAGATCGATACCAGAACAGGCGAATATCTGAAAAGACTGTAAGACGGACCGAATTGAGAAACTGTTTTTGTTCGAAATCCGGGTATTTCGGATAAAAGCAGTTTTTTTTACCCGTCACATACCCCATAGGGGTATGTGACGGGCGCTCGGCTGTATACTTTATTGACGATTGGAGAGTCTAAATGAGAGAGAATACGCAATGTTGTGTCTGTGGCAGAAAAAAAGAAAGAACAGAGAAAGAATACAAAGATTTAATTCATCGTCTGAATCGGATAGAGGGGCAGATTCGGGGAATTCGTGGGATGGTGGAAAAGGATGCCTACTGTACGGATATACTGATTCAGGTAACGGCAGTGAATGCGGCATTAAACAGTTTTAGTAAAGAACTTCTTTCAAATCATATAAAAACATGTGTGACAAGCGATATCCGGGAAGGAAAAGAAGAAACAGTGGATGAACTTCTCACAGTTATTAAAAAAATGATGAAGTAGAGAAACGGAGGTAGGAATGAAACAATTTGAAGTATCAGGAATGACCTGCGCCTCGTGCAGTGCACGTGTTGAAAAAGCAGTGAGAAAAGTAAAAGGCGTGACATCCTGTTCCGTCAATCTTTTGACGAATTCTATGGGAGTTGAAGGTGAAGCAAGCGATGATGACATCATTCGGGCGGTGGCGGATGCCGGATATGCGGCTCGTGTAAAAATATATGGAGCCCGTACAGAGAGAGAAGATTCCGTAGAAAAAGAATTGGAAGATCATATCACACCGCTTTTGAAAAAAAGACTGATTGCGTCCCTTTTTTTTCTCATTATTCTTATGTATTTCTCCATGGGAGTTATGATGCTGGATTGGCCGCTTCCATCTTTTCTTGCAGGAAATTATGTGGCAGTCGGAATGATACAGATGCTGTTGACAATTGTCATTATGGTTATCAATCAGAGATTTTTTGTCAGTGGTTTTAGAAGCCTGTGCCATCGGTCGCCCAATATGGATACGCTGGTGGCACTGGGAGCCGGTGCGGCCTTTCTATATAGTCTTTATGCTTTGTTTGCCATGACGGAAGCACAGAGATGTATGGATACGGAAAAAGTCATTTCCTGTATGCATGAGTTGTATTTCGAATCAGCCGCGATGATTCTTACGCTGATAACCGTAGGAAAAATGTTGGAAGCCGGGTCGAAAGGAAAGACGACAAACGCGATAAGAAGTCTGATGAATCTTGCTCCCAAAACGGCAGTTGTGCTGCGTGGCGGAGAGGAAATCAGAATTTCGGTAGAAGAAGTGCAGAAAGGTGACTGTTTTTTGGTGCGGCCGGGAGAAAACATACCCGTGGATGGAATTGTAATTGAGGGCAGCAGTGCCGTGAACGAATCCGCACTGACAGGAGAAAGCATTCCGGCTGATAAACAGGAAGGAGATAAAGTATCGGCAGCAACGCTCAATCAATCCGGCTTTCTGAAATGCCGGGCCACACGGGTAGGAGAAGATACAACTCTGTCTCAAATTATCCGGCTGGTAAGCGATGCGGCGGCAACAAAGGCGCCCATTGCACAGATAGCAGATAAAGTGTCCGGAATTTTTGTTCCGGCGGTAATGGGGATTGCATTTGTATCGTTTGTTGTTTGGTTATTATGCGGGCAAAGTGTGGGATATGCGCTTGCTCGGGCTATTTCAGTGCTTGTTATAAGCTGTCCCTGTGCGCTCGGACTGGCAACGCCGGTAGCCATTATGGTTGGAAATGGAAGAGGAGCAGGACATGGAATATTATTTAAAACAGCGGAATCGCTTGAAGAAACCGGGAAAATACGTATTGTTGCATTAGATAAGACAGGAACAATAACAAAAGGCGAGCCGGCAGTGACGAATGTAGTGACGGAAGAGGGAATGACAGAAGAAAAACTGTTAAAGTATGCCTATGCATTGGAGCAAAAGAGTGAACATCCGCTCGCAAAAGCGATTACGGATTATGCAAAAGAAAAAGGAATAGAAGAAAAAGACGTGACAGAGTTTAGGGTATTTCCGGGAAATGGATTAAGCGGAAGAATGGGAGAGGAAATGCTGGCAGGAGGCAATACCGCTTTTATTAAGAATACGACAGAAGTCAGTAAGAAATTTGAAGAAAAAGCAGAAGAATTTGCAAATGAAGGAAAGACGCCGATATACTTTTCGGCAGATAAAAAGCTTCTCGGAATGATTGCCGTGGCGGATGTTTTGAAAGAAGACAGTGCGCAGGCTGTGAAGGAACTCCGGCAGCTGGGAATCCGGGTGATTATGCTGACCGGTGACAATGAAAGGACAGCAAAGGCGGTCGGACGCCTGGCAGGGGTGGATGAAGTAGTGGCGGATGTTCTTCCGGAAGAAAAAGAGGGTGTTATCCGGAAAATGAAAGAACAGGGGAAAACAGCCATGGTAGGGGACGGAATCAATGATGCACCTGCACTGACGAGAGCCGACATCGGTATTGCGATTGGAGCAGGAACGGACATTGCCATGGATGCTGCTGATGTCGTGCTGATGAAGAGCAAACTGTCTGATGTGCCGACAGCAATCCGGTTGAGCAGAGCAACAAGAAAAAACATTTGTGAAAATCTGTTTTGGGCATTTATATATAATATAGTTGGTATTCCGCTTGCAGCGGGAGTCTGGATTCCCATGTTTGGATGGCAGTTAAATCCGATGTTTGGGGCAGCAGCGATGAGTCTTTCAAGTTTTTGCGTTGTAACAAACGCATTAAGACTGAATTTTATAAAAATTAAAGAAAGTGAGGAAAAGGAAATGAAAAAAGAAATGAAAATTGAAGGAATGATGTGTGGACACTGTGAGGCAAGGGTGAAGAAAACACTGGAAGGGATAGCCGGTGTGTCTGAGGCTCTTGTCAGCCATGAAAAAGGAACGGCTGTTGTTACACTCGCGAAAGAAGTGCCGGATGACGAACTGAAAAAAGCAATAGAAGACCAGGATTACAAAGTGACGGAAATAAAATAAAAGAGAGAAGAGACAGGCATGTTGGAAAGAAGAGACAAACTCAGAAACCATATTGTGGAGCAGATTCAGGAAGCAATGCTTAAGCTTGGATTTGCAAGAGAAAGCATTTATCTGTATTATCCAACGGATTCGTTGAATGCCATACTGCATCTTTCCTGTCAGAATGCAGAAGAGATGTGTGAGATTCTTCAGAAGGAGTTACCTGAATTTTCATACGGGTGTCATGATGAACGCGTGGAAGTCCGCATCCCGCAGGAGTATGTGGAATATGTACATCAGAAGCTGGAAGTACCCGAATTTCTTGCAAAGTTTATTTCCTGTTTTCAGGAAAATCCACATATGTCAATTAAGCAGATAAAAAAGATCTTTGCGGAATTTGGTGAATGTGTTTTTGAAAAAATGCCGGATGATGCTGATTTTGATTATGTACTATATTTTAAAGATTCGAAAACAGACGCATACTATTACTGTATCCGAATGGAAATGGGTCATACGATTTATCATCGTTTTATCCGGGAAGATTATGAAAGATTAATATCATAGGAAAAAGCTATAACAGATGAATAAAAAATGCTATTAGACAATATCCTACCTTTCTGATATGATTTATAAAAATCAAAAAATACTTTGGAGTGGAGGAATGAATAATGGCAGGAAAATTAAGATTTGAAACATTACAATTACATGCAGGACAGGAACAGGCAGATTCGGCTACGGATGCAAGAGCCGTTCCGATTTATGCTACATCTTCGTATGTTTTCCGCGATAGTGACCACGCGGAAGCGCGTTTCGGACTGCGTGATGCAGGTAATATTTATGGAAGGCTGACCAATCCGACGCAGGATGTTTTTGAAAAAAGAATTGCCGCACTGGAAGGCGGGGCAGCAGCACTTGCCGTTGCTTCCGGAGCGGCGGCAATAACTTATACAATTCAAAATCTTGCACAGGCGGGAGATCATATTGTGGCGGCGAAAAATATTTATGGAGGGACATATAATCTTCTGGCACACACATTGGTTACCTATGGTATTACGACGACTTTTGTCAACGTGTTTGACGAAGAAGAGGTAGTATCGGCAATTCAGGACAATACAAAAGCAATTTTTATTGAAACACTTGGAAATCCGAATTCCTATGTGACGGATATTGAGAGACTGGCAGCGATTGCTCATGCCAATAAAATACTGCTTGTTACAGATAATACATTTGCAACTCCTTATCTTGTTCGTCCGATTGAATATGGAGCGGATATTGTTGTGCATTCGGCAACCAAATTTATTGGCGGTCATGGAACCGCCATTGGTGGTGTAATTGTGGACAGTGGAAGATTTGACTGGGAAAGTTCCGGCAAATTTCCTTCTCTGACCGAACCAAACCCGAGTTATCACGGTATTAGTTTTACAGAAGCGGCAAAAGAGGCAGCCTTTGTCACAAAAATTCGCGCTGTTCTTTTGCGGGATATGGGAGCAGCCCTGTCGCCGTTTCACGCTTTTCTCTTTTTGCAGGGACTTGAAACTTTGTCATTGCGGGTTGAACGTCATACGGAAAATGCAAAAAAAGTGGTAGAATATCTGTATAATCATCCTCAGGTGGAACGTGTCAATCACCCGCTCGTAACAAATAATCCGGAACAGAAAGAGTTATATCAGAAATATTTTCCGAATGGGGGAGGCTCCATATTTACATTTGAAATTAAAGGAGATGCCCGTAAGGCAAAAGATTTTATTGATAATTTAAAATTGTTTTCTCTTCTTGCGAATGTGGCGGATGTAAAGTCGCTTGTTATCCACCCGGCTTCAACCACACATTCCCAGCTGAGCGAATCGGAATTACGGGAGCAGGGGATTAAGCATAATACAATTCGACTGTCAATCGGAACGGAAAATGTGGAAGACATTATTGAAGATTTGCAGGAAGCATTTGAGGCCGTTCGTTGACATCCCGTAAAGAGTGTGCTACGCTCAAAAAAAAGGGAGGATATCATGACGATGGATTTGCGGAAAGAATTTTCCAGACTGCAATTATTAATCGGTGAAGATGCGCTGCGGAATTTAAATCAGAAAAAAGTGGCTGTTTTTGGAATTGGCGGAGTAGGGGGATATGCAGCAGAAGCTTTGGCCAGAAGCGGTGTTGGAATGTTGGATTTAATCGACAGGGATATTGTTGACATAACCAATATTAACCGTCAGGTTATTGCCCTGCACAGTACCGTTGGAAGAAGTAAGGCCGAAGTGATGAAAGAAAGGATAGCGGATATCAATCCGGAATGCCGGGTGAAAGCACACCAATGTTTTTATTTGCCTGACACGAAAGATTCTTTTGATTTTAACCGGTATGATTATGTGGTAGATGCCGTGGATACGGTAACGGCCAAGATATTGATTGTAACGGAGGCGAAGCGGTGTCATACACCGGTTATCAGCTGTATGGGAACCGGGAACAAAATGAATCCGCTTGCTTTTGAAGTAGAAGATATTTATGGGACGTCCGTGTGTCCGCTGGCGAGAGTGATGCGCCGGGAATTAAAAAAAAGAGGAATATCTGACTTAAAAGTGGTATATTCCCGGGAAAAACCGATTCTCCCCACTTTTTTGGATGGGGAAAAAACGGTTCCCGGTTCCTTTTCTTTTGTGCCGTCAGCGGCAGGGCTTATACTTGCTTCTGAGGTAGTGAAAGATTTGTTGAAAGGACAGAAAATATGACATTACAGCAACTGAAATATGCGATTGCCGTTGCAGATAAAGGTTCCATGAACGAGGCGGCAAAATCACTTTTTATTTCTCAGCCGAGCCTATCCGGAGCAGTCCGTGAAATGGAAAAAGAACTGGGATTTGAGTTATTTCTTCGAACATCCAGAGGAATTGTTGTGACACCGGAAGGCGAAGAATTTTTAGGATATGCCAGACAGGTGACGGAACAGTACCGGCTGTTGAGTGATCGGTATATTGAGAAAAAATCAAGAGAAAAATTTAGTGTATCCATGCAGCATTATTCTTTTGCCGTAAAGGCATTTGTAGAGATGGTGAAACGCGCCGGCATGGACAATTACGAATTTGCCGTTTATGAAACCAGAACATATGAGGTTATTGAAAACGTAAGAAATTTCAAAAGTGAGCTTGGGATTCTGTACAGGAATGATTTTAATCGAAAAGTACTGGATAAAATTTTGCGGGAGAACCAGCTGACATTTACGGAACTGTTCACCTGTGACACTTATGTTTATTTGCGTTCCGGACATCCGCTGGCGGATAAAAAGATGATTTCCATGAAAGATTTGGAACCCTATCCGTGTCTGGCATTTGATCAGGGAAAGAATAATTCATTTTATCTGGCTGAAGAAATGAAAAGCACATATGATTATCATCGGATTATTAAAGCGAACGATCGGGCAACGATGCTTAATCTTATGAATGGTTTGGATGCATACACCCTGTGTTCCGGAATTATATGTGAAGAGTTGAATGGGGATGATTCGATGGCGATTCCTCTTGAAGAATCCGAAAAGATGCAAATCGGATATATTCACCGGATTGGTTCGACGGTCAGTGTGCTGGGGGAAATCTATATTGAAGAACTCCTTAAATATCAGAGTGAATATGTTCGGGGCGAAACATAACAATATGTCTGCATATAGTGATGGAAAAGGAAGATGTTTGGGAAAGGAAAATGAAAATGAGCGG